>JAFZLE010000301.1 GCA_017551645.1 Clostridia bacterium
CCCAGCAGGGACAGCCTGCCGGGCTCACCAGGCCCTACGGCAGGCCTGCCGCTCCCGGTCAGGGCGGACAGCAGTCCATGCAGCGCCCCGGCTTCAACCGCCCGCAGACCGGCGCCAATACCCAGCGTCCCGGCGGTTTCGGCCAGAGAAAGCCTTCCGCCGCGGAGATACTGCCTCCCGTAGAGAAGGAAAGGGTCAGCAATTACGATCCCAAGAAAAACCAGTACGTGCGCCAGAACGATCCGGAGCGCTCTCCCGCCAAGAACAAGCGGCAGGTGAGCCGCCAGGCCGCGCCCCAGATGAACATGGACGACGAGTTCGAGCGCGGCGTAAGGCGCAAGCGCAAGCAGGTGCAGGCCGCGGCGCCCCGTCCTGAGCCCGTAAAGATAGACCGTGCGGTGATGACCACCGAGCTCATCACGGTCAAGGACCTGTCCGAAAAGATCGGAAAGACTGTAAACGAGCTTATCAAAAAGCTGCTGATGCTGGGCATCATGGCCACCATCAACAACGAGATAGATTACGATACCGCCCAGCTCATCTGCTCCGATTACGGCATCGAGCTGGAATACAAACCCGCAGAGACTGCCGAAAGTGCTCTGGAAGCCGAAGAGGTGGAGGACAGCGACGACAAGCTGCTGCCCAGGCCTCCGGTCGTCACGGTCATGGGCCACGTCGACCACGGCAAGACCAGCCTGCTGGACTACATCCGCAACACCCGCGTCACCGCGGGCGAAGCGGGCGGCATAACCCAGCACATCGGCGCTTACACCGTGGAACTCAACGGCAAAAAGATCACCTTCCTGGATACTCCCGGCCACGAGGCGTTCACCGCCATGCGCGCCAGGGGCGCCCAGGCTACCGATATCGCCATACTGGTCGTGGCGGCTGACGACGGCGTCATGCCCCAGACCATAGAGGCCATCAACCACGCCAAGGCTGCCGGAGTGCAGACCATCGTCGCCATAAACAAGATCGACAAACCCACCGCGGACGTGGAACGCATCCGCCAGGAGCTGACCAAGTACGACCTGCTGTGCGAGGAGTGGGGCGGCGATACCATCATGGTGCCCGTTTCCGCCAAGACCGGCCAGGGCATAGACCAGCTGCTTGAAATGGTGTTGCTGGTGGCGGAAGTTCAGGACTACCGCGCCAATCCCGACCGCAAGGCCAGGGGCATCATCATTGAGGCGCGCCTGGACAAGGGCCGCGGCCCCGTGGCCACCGTGCTCATCAAGAACGGCACCCTGAAAGTGGGCGACACCATCGTCGCGGGTATGTCCTACGGACGCGTCAGGGCCATGGTGAACGACAAGGGCGAGCGGGTCAAGGCCGCGTTGCCCAGCGATCCCGTGGAGGTCATCGGCTTTAACGACGTGCCGGAAGCGGGCGACATCATCTCCGCCGTGGACGACGACAGCCTGAGCCGCAAGGTCGCCGAGGAGCGCCGCGACAAGGCGAAAGCCGCGCTGATCAAGGCCCAGAGCAAGGCCACGCTGGACGACCTGTTCAACCAGATCAGCGAAGGCCAGATGAAAGAGCTCAACCTCATCATCAAAGCCGACGTCATGGGCAGCGTGGAGGCGGTCACCTCCTCCCTGGAAAAACTCTCCAACGACGAAGTCAAGGTGCGCTGCATACACGGCGGCGTAGGCGCCATAACTGAGACCGACGTAATGCTGGCCAGCGCGTCCAACGCCATAATCATAGGCTTCAACGTGCGCCACGACAACGCGGTCAGGGACATCGCCCTCAAGGAAAAGGTGGATATCCGCCTGTACAGGGTCATCTACAATGCGATCGAGGACGTGGAAGCCGCCATGAAGGGCATGCTGGCGCCCAAGTTCAAGGAGAACGTGCTGGGCCGCTGCCAGGTCAGGCAGACATTCAAGGTCTCCGGCGTGGGCACCGTGGCGGGCTGCTACGTTACCGACGGCAAGATACAGCGCAACGCCCAGATCCGCCTGCTCAGGGACAACGTGGTCATACACGAGGGCAAGATCGATTCCCTGAAGCGATTCAAGGACGACGTGCGCGAGGTCGCTACCGGCTATGAGTGCGGTATCGGCATAGAGAACTACAACGACGTGAAGGTGGGGGACGAAATGGAGTGCTTCACCATGGAAGAAGTCAGCGCGTAGTTATCAAATAAGCGTTTTACACTATTATAAGCCGGCATGTCCGGCTTTTTTAAGAGGTTATACATGGCATTTGACAGGACAGAACGTATAAGTGAGGAAGTCAGGCACGCGCTGACGGATATAATCAATTTCAGCGTCAAGGATCCCCGGGTAAGGGGCACCTGGTCCATCACCCGCTGCGAAGTGACACGGGACCTGCGCTACTGCAAGGCGTGGGTGAGCGTGCTGGAAGACGAGTACCGGCCCGAGCTCATCAAGGCGCTCAAGAGCGCCGCAGGCTTCATCAGGAGAGAACTGGGCCAGAAAGTGGACCTGCGCTACACTCCCGAGGTCATATTCGAGGAAGACAAGAATATGGAGTACGCCCAGCATATAGGCGAGATACTCCGTCAGGAAGAGGAAAAGCATCCCATCAGGGAGGACGAAGATGCCGGGAACGCTTAAGGACATAGCCGATTTCATA
>JAFZLE010000302.1 GCA_017551645.1 Clostridia bacterium
ACGCTGTCGGGATTTGAGCAGATCACCCGCTTGTCTGTGATTTTCATGCTTTTCATCCTCCCGGACCGGACCTTCAGATCTCCAGTCCGTTTTCTCTCAGTTCTTTAAGGAGCACGTCACTTTCAGCCCTGTCGAACACCTTGACGGGGTACGCCACGCTGCCCGCGTCAAGACCCATGCGGTTGAATACCTCCTTGATTGCCGCGACGCAGCTGTGGGCAAGCAGTACGCAGATGATCTTGTTTATGCCGAACTGTATCTGCCGCGCGTCCTCAAACCGGCCTTCGGCAAAGGCCTTATAAAGGCTCAGGAAACGCTCCGGCATAAGGTTGTATGTGGACCCGATACCGCCGTCGGCGCCCATGGTGAGGCCGCATACCAGCATCTCGTCCGGCCCGTTTATCACGTTTATATCGCCCCCGTTGAGCTCGGTTATGCGGTGCATGGAATAATAGTCAAACATCGTGAACTTGCAGCCGATCACGCCGTCCACCTCTATGGCGCGTTTCATGAAATCAAACGGTGCGCTGCCCACCAGGCTCGTGCAGTACACCAGCACCGGCAGACCGCTTTCACCGTGCAGCCGCCTGTAATAATCCAGTATCTGGTCAGTGGTGTAGGAAGCCACGTAATTCGGCACGAGCGACGAGATCGCGTCGCAGCCGACTTCAGCGGAATGTCTGGCGAGCCTGAGCGCCTGCTGGGTGTCCACCGCGCCTACATGGTTGATCACGCTGACTTTTCCTGTGCAGACCGAGACTGCCGTTTCTATCATCTCCCGGCGGGTCGCCTCGCTTAAGAACAGTCCCTCTCCCGTAGCTCCGTTAACGTAGAAACCGTTCACTCCCGCGTCCAGTTCGCGCCTGAATATCTTTTCGGCGCTTTGGGTCTTCAGCCTGCCCGCCGCGTCTATGGGCGTGATCATGGCAGGCATTATACCTTTGAACAGTTTATTCATATCAGTTCTCCCCCACAGTATATTCACGGCGGTACGTCTTCCCGTTCAGGGTAAAGCGTATGCTGACCTTGCCGCCGTCTGTCACAGCTTCATCAAAAGTGAGCTCGTCCCGTTCCGTTCCCATCCTGAACAGCGCCGCGAACACCACGTCGTCCCCGGCAGACGGGACCCTTCTTATGTAATACGTCAAATCGTTCTCCGCGGGGTTGTCCGGCGCCTCGGCATAAATAGACACCGAAGGTGCCGAGCACACGGAACATACGCTGAATCTGCCTTCCTCGTTTATCCACGCGCTGATCACCGGCTTATCCGTACGCCATCCCCGCGCGTTCCTGAAATACTCCGTGGGCGGGCTGCCGGCAAGCGTCAAAGCTTCCTTGTCCGCCGCTGCTTCCTCGCATCTGCCCTTGGGGTGGATTATCCAGTCCACTTGCCGCCCCCGCGCGCCCCGCACCCGGAAAGCCTCCAGGAAAAACTCATCCGTGAACAGCACCGTGCGCTCAAAGCGCACGCCTGCGTAGGCTTCGTCGTCCCACTGTTTGATGTAATAGCTGTCCGGCGTACTGGCAGGCTTGGTCCAATCCGCGCGGCACTCTATGAGCGTCTCGCCCGCGTGTTTCTCAAAGCGCAGCGTCTCGCCGTTGCAGGGAGGCTGATTCTGCGTGTTTATGCACACCGTATTGTGCGTGAACGTGTTTTTGAAGTAGCGGTAATGCTTGGGTGAACCGTAAGGCACCGTGCCCAGGTCAGGCATCACCTGGGTACCGTTCACGGAATAGTGCAGGCTGAGTTTGTCGTAATGGTCGTGCTCGCCGCCGTAACGCCCGTGCCTGAACAGCAGATACTGCGTTTTGTCACTGCCGCGCATCACGGTCAGACCGGAGCCTTCGCTGTCGTGATAGTCGTCCAGCTCGAGTTCGGCAGGCTCTATTGTTTCCTTCCCGTACAGAAGCGCTCCCAGCATATCCCTGGGGTGCTTTTCGTATATCCTGTTCAGCATGGCAGCAAATTCCCTGTCGCCGTACACGCGGTACATGAACTCGTAGTGCCCCGCGAGCTGTGCGAAAATGCATGCAGAACCGCCGTCCCCCAGTCTGGGCAGGCTGTAGTCTGCCTGCAGCAGCCTGAGCGGCATCAGGTACATCTGCCTGTATTCCGGACGGCCCAGAAGGCTGTATTTTGTGCCGAACGCCATCTTCTCATAGCTCATAAAGGCTTCCAGCGCGAAAAAATGATAGTGGAACGTGGCCTCAAACCACAGCCAGTCGTCCAGTACCGCGTGTTCAAGCTGGTAGATTAGCCCGTATTTGCTGTTTACGGCGTGATCCACATAATCGTACCGTCCCAGCACCAGCCCGATTATCCCCAGCGCCGAGCCTATGAGCACTTCGTGGTTGTGTATCTGGTTGGTGCGGTTTTTGATCAGCAGTTCCGCACCGGGTACCAGCAGGTTCTCCTCTATCAGTTTTCTTTCCGTCGGCGGCAGGGTGTCCTTAAGCATGTCGTACGCCCGCGCCAGAGAATCCATGCTCGTCGCCTCGTCGAGGGTCTGGGAATTCATCCTGCCCTTATTATTGTACGGTATGTCCCCGTGTTCCTCGTAGTTGGGGTAGTTTTCGGCGTATTCAAGCAGTATCCGCGCGCTTAGGAGCCTGTATTTGTCCTCCCCTCCCAGCGTCCACAGCAAGGCGCCGCAGTACGCGGTGCCCGTATTCACACTGTTGGTGATGCGCCACCAGGCCCCGTAATACGGCTCGCCGTTAAAGGCTTTCCCGCAAACCGGGCAGATGTAGTCGCGGTCAGACTTGTAATCGTATCTTAAGTGCGCGCCGTCGTCCGGACACGCGAAATAATGGCCCCAGGTGGCAACGCCGCGATCGGGGATCCTGAGACCGGCTTCTATCAGATAGTCGCACCTTTTGCGCAGGCCGTCCAGAAGATGGCTCCGGGTCCTGAGTTTTTCCTTTAAAGACGCAAGCTCCTCCGGCGCAAACTGTACCATACGGCAACCTTTCCCCGCCTAAGGCCGGGTCCTGATTTTTTTACAGATGGATTATAGCAAATCAGGGCGTCCGCGTCAATCAGTCGCGGCGACAAGTTCACATATGAAAACCGGGGACGGAACCCCGTCCCCGGTCTTTTTGCATGGATCAAATCGCGTTCGGATTATTTCGCGTACTGGCGCTGATAGGCAGCATCCGCGATATCCAGAACCTGCTGCAGGCCCAGTTCGTTGTAGAGCGTGGACAGGAACACTTCTTTGTCGGCAAGATCGCTCTCATCGCCGATGATGTACTTGGTCTGCTGCTCTTTCACGTACTTGCGCAGGTCAGCCTGGTATATGCTGAGTACTGCCAGTTCGTCGGCGGAGTAGGCCAGGGTGGGCACGTATACATCCGGGCCGGGCTTGACAGCCTGATAGTAACCGGTGATGGTGTTCTGGCGCACGGTGCCGTTGTTGTCCCAATTGGTCACAGTGCCCTGGCCGTCATCAGCCACATAGCAGTTCTCAAAGTCAACGTCGCCGGCATAGTAGGGCATATGCTCATACCAGTACAGGTTGTTCACAGTCTGGTCGCGGATGTCGTTGTACATGACGTACTTCATCTCGTGATCGCCGGCGATGAGCAGCTCGAGCTTCACGCCGGGATTCTGAGCCAGATAGTCTTCAACATACATCCAGTTTTCGGGCTCGGTGCCGTAGCGGCCGCGCAGATAGCCTTCCTCCTGGAACTGGAAGTCGCCAACGCGGAAGCACAGCTCGGGGTTCTTCGCCCAGGAAGTCACCATCCAGCAAGTGGTGGTGGAGGAAGCGGCGTAAGCGCTGTAGTGCAGGCCTTCGGGACCGGTCAGAGGCGCGATGGGGATGTAGCGCAGACGCGGATAAGTGTCGCTCTGGCCCATGAACGCGCAGGAGGAGTTGGTGACTACGCCCACGATGTCCTCATCGGCGCAGGCAACAGCCTTCAGAGCGTCGTTGTTGTAGGTGAAGGATTCGGGAGAGAGCAGGCCTTCGTCGCACAGCTTCTTCAGGTACTCGGTGGCTTCATACCAGCCGTCCTGCAGATAGGAAGTGGTCACATGGCCGTCTTCATCCAGCAGGAACAGGTCGCCGTCGCCTTCATATACGAAAGCGTTGGTGAGGAACTTGTTGGCGGTTCCGCCGAAACCGGTGGAAGTGATGAACGGGATCTCGTCGTCGGGATCGCCGTTGCCGTTGGCGTCCTCTTCCTTGAAGCGGACCAGCATGTCATAGAACTCATCGGTGGTGGTGGGAGCTTCGATGCCCAGGTTCTCCAGCCAGCCCTGGTTGATCCACAGCTTATACTTGGTCTCGTTCTGGGGAGCGATCTGGATCTTCGGCACACCGTAGATCTTGCCTTCACCGGTGGTGATGGCAGAGATCAGGTACTGCTCCGGATGGGCGGCTACGGCCGCGTCGCAGTTGACCGCGAGGCCATCCGCAAAGAAATCGGAAACGTCCCTGATGGCGCCGTACTGGGTGTCCAGAGCCGCGCACTCGGTGAGGCTCAGCTGGATGTTGATAACGTCGAACTTCTCAAGTTCGCCCGCGGCCGCCATGGCGGACAGCTTGTCCTTGGGGTTCTCAACAGGCAGGAACTCAAACTCGAGTTTTACGTTGCAGGATTCCTCGATCCACTTGGTATACGCGTTATCTTCCCAGATAACCTTGGCGTTGTCGGGGGTCAGCACACGGATGACCGCCGGCTCGGAGCCTGTCCAGATGGGCAGCACACCGGGTTCGCTCAGTCCGCCGTCTTCTGCGAAGCCAGCCAGGCAGAAGGAGCACAGCAGAACCAGCGTGAGCAGCAATGCGAGCTTTTTCATTGGTAAACCTCCTTTAATATTTCAAGCGCTCTGCGCTCAGGTATCAGCCTTTCAGGGCGCCCAGCATGACGCCTTTCATGAAGAACCGCTTGACCCATGGATACGCCATGAGTATGGGGGCGCTGGACACGATTATCAGCGAGTACTTGAGCAGGTCCTGCAGGGCCTTGTTGCCCAGTATGTCGTCTTCGCTGGTAACGGATTCCGGGTCGAAAGAGTTCTGGATAAGTATGGTGCGCAGTATCATCTGCAGAGGATACAGCTTGGGGTTGGTCAGGTACAGCCAGGGATTGAAGTACTCATTCCAGTGCCCCACCGCGTAGTACAGGGAGAGCACCGCCATGACGGTGGTGGACAGAGGCAGCACCATGGAGAAAAAGTACCTTATGTCGCTGCAGCCGTCGATCTTTGCGGCCTCCTCTATGTCGGTGGGTATATTCTGCATGAAGGTGCGGCACACGATCAGGTTATATACGCTGATAAGGCCGGGCAGGAGC
>JAFZLE010000303.1 GCA_017551645.1 Clostridia bacterium
GGAAGGCCTTAAGGCGGCGGGCATCCGTCCCACCACCGTGCGCCTGTCCATAGGCACAGAGCATATCGACGACATCATCGAAGACCTGGAGCAGGGCCTCGCCGCGATCTGAGGAGGATATTATGGCAAAGATATATAATGGAGTAGACGAGCTTATCGGCTCAACTCCCCTTGTGAGGCTTAACAAGATAGAATCCAAATTCGGCCTGAACGCCCGGCTGCTTGTGAAACTGGAGTACTTTAATCCCGCCGGCTCCGTGAAGGACAGGGTCGCCAAGGCGATCATAGACGACGCGGAACAGAGCGGTCGTCTGGCTCCCGGCGGCACCATAATCGAGCCTACCAGCGGCAACACGGGCATAGGCCTGGCGGCGGTGGCGGCGGCGAGAGGCTACAAGCTGATCGTGGTGATGCCGGAGACCATGTCAATAGAGCGCAGAAAGCTCATAAAGGCATACGGCGCCGAGCTGGTGCTGACCGAAGGCGCGCTGGGCATGAAGGGCGCGGTAGCCAAGGCGGAAGAACTGAAAGCTGCGACTCCCGGCAGCATAATCGCGGGGCAGTTCGTAAATCCCGCCAATCCCAAGGCGCATCTTGCCACCACCGGCCCGGAGATCTGGAACGACACGGACGGCGAAGTGGACGTGTTCGTGGCGGGCGTCGGCACGGGCGGCACCGTGACGGGCGTGGGCGAGTACCTTAAATCCCGCAAAAGCGGCGTAACGATAGTGGCGGTGGAACCCGCCGCGTCCCCGCTGCTCTCCACGGGCAGGGGCGGCGCCCACAAGATACAGGGCATAGGCGCGGGCTTCGTGCCTGAAGTGCTCAACACGGGCATCTATGACGAGATAATCACCGTCACCAATGAGGACGCGTTCGATACGGGGCGCATGCTGGGCAGGACCGAAGGCGTGCTGTGCGGCATCTCTTCCGGCGCGGCGCTGTGGGCGGCCATAGAGGTGGCAAAACGCCCCGAGAGCGCGGGCAAGACCATAGTGGCGCTGCTGCCGGATACCGGCGACAGGTATCTGTCCACCGCCCTGTTTGAGGAGTAAAATGGAACTGTATCTTGACTGCGCGGCGACTACGAAAATGAGCCGCCGCGCGATCGACGCCATGCTGCCCTATATGGAGGAGGTCTACGGCAACCCGTCCAGCCTTTACTCCAAAGGCCAGGCGGCGAAGGAAGCGCTTGAGAAGGCCCGGGAACGGGTGGCTGCGTGCATCGGATCTACGGCGAGGGAAATATACTTCACTTCCGGCGGCAGCGAGGCGGACAACCAGGCGATCATCTCCGCCGCGGCAAACGGCGCGAAAAAAGACAAAAAGCACATAATCTCCACGGCGTTTGAACACCACGCGGTGCTGCACACCCTGAAAAAACTGGAAAAGCAGGGATATGAGGTGACGTACCTGCCCGTGGGCGAAAATGGCATAGTAAGCGTTTCTGACGTGGAAAACGCGATAAGGAGCGACACCTGCCTGGTCACGGTGATGTACGCCAACAATGAGATCGGCACGATCCAGCCCATACGCGAGATAGGCGGGGTCTGCCGGGCGAAGGGCGTCACGTTCCACACGGACGCGGTGCAGGCGGCAGGTCATATCCCCGTTGACGTAGTTAAAGACAATATCGACATGCTCTCCGTATCGGCGCACAAGTTCCACGGTCCCAAGGGCGTGGGCGCGCTGTACGTAAGGCAGGGCGTGATACTTAACAGCCTGATCGAAGGCGGCGCGCAGGAAAGAGGCAAGCGCGCGGGCACCGAAAACGTGGCGGGCATAATGGGCATGACCGCGGCGCTGGAAGACGCTGTAAGCGAAATGGATGCCGCGGGGAAGGCGATCGCCTCAAGCCGCGACAGGCTCATCGCGGGCTTAAGGAGCATTCCCTATTCCAGCCTGAACGGAGACGAGCATAAGCGCCTGCCCGGCAACGTTTCCTTCTGTTTCGAGGGCATAGAGGGCGAGAGCCTGCTTTTAATGCTGGACGACCTGGGAATTTCAGCCTCCAGCGGTTCGGCGTGCACCAGCGGGAGCCTGGACCCCAGCCACGTACTGCTGGCGATCGGCAGGGTGCACGAGGTCGCCCACGGGTCGCTCAGGCTCACCACGGACAGGCCGCTGTCCGACGGGGAGATCGCTTACACCGTAAACAGCGTAAAGGGCGTGGTGGAACGCCTGCGCGCCATGTCGCCCCTGTGGCACGACCTGGAAAACGGCAAACGCGCGCACATTTTCAAGGAGTTCGAAAAGTAATATGGCACTGTATTCCGAAAAGGTAATGGATCATTTCCGCAATCCCCGCAACGTGGGGCAGATAGAAAACGCGGACGGGGTGGGCGAAGTCGGCAACCCCGTGTGCGGCGACATAATGAAGATATACCTGAAGATCGACGGCGGCGTCATAACCGACGTGAAGTTCGAGACCTTCGGCTGCGGCAGCGCCATCGCGTCCTCGTCCATGGCAACGGAGCTTATAAAGGGCAAGCCCCTTTCCGAGGCGCTCACCCTTACCAACAAGGCGGTCACCGAGGCGTTGGACGGGCTGCCCGCCCACAAGCTGCACTGCTCGGTGCTGGCGGAAGAGGCTATCAAGGCCGCGGTAAAGGACTATTACGAAAAAAACGGTATCGCCTACGACCCCAAGGACTTCCCGGCGTCCTGCGATACCTGCGAGCACTGCCACTGAGGGTGAACGCTTATGATGGTATCGACGAAAGGCAGGTACGCACTGAGGGTGATGGTGGACCTGGCTGAAAACATGTCCCGGGGCTATGTGGCGATGAGGGAGATCGCCGCACGACAGGAGATCAGCCTTAAATATCTGGAAAAGATACTGCCGGACCTGGTGGAGGCGGGCTTTGTGGAAGGCCTGCACGGCCGCAACGGCGGCTACCGCCTGACCCGGCAGCCGGAAAACTACACTGTGGGGGAGATACTGCGCGCGGCGGAAGGCGACCTGGCGCCTGTGGTGTGCCTGTGCGAGGACGAGCCGTGCTGCGACCGCGCCGGTGACTGCCGCACCCGCCCCCTGTGGGAGGGCCTGAACAATCAGATCAGCGGTTATCTGGACGGCATAAACCTTAAAACGCTGATGAAACAGTAAACGCATAACAAAACGGAGAGGGTGTTGCCCTCTCCGTTTTGCTGTGTTCGCTTACTCGGCTTCGGGGGCGACGGTCAGGTCGCTGCCGAAGAAATACTTCTTGGAAAGCTCGCTGATGACGCCCTCGGCGTTGAGCTCCTCCAGGGCGGCGCTCACCGCTTCCACGAAGCTTGAGCTGTCCTCGCCCTTGGGCATCACCGCGCACACGCTGGTGGCAGAATTGTACTTAGCGGCGATCTTTATGGGCGCGTCGGGGCGGGCGGTCATGTAGTCTATAAAGGAGACTTCCGCGTTGGCGGTGGCGTCAACGCGCTTGGTGATGAGCAGCTCGATGGTCATGTCGAAGTCGTCCACACCGTAGGTTGTGGCGCCGTAGCTCTCGGTGAGTTCCGCGTAGGTGGAGGACAGGGTGTTGGCAGTCTTCATGCCTTCCAGGTCCTCGAAGGAAGTGATCCTGTCGTCATCGGCGCGCACGATGAGCACCGCGTAGTTGTAGGCGTAGGGAGTGGAGAAGGAGAACTTCTCGGCCCTTTCATCGGTATAGTCCACGCCGTTGAACACTATGTCATAGCGGCCCGCGTCGACTCCGGCGAAAATACTGTCCCAGGGACATTCCTCGAACACGGCCTCAACGCCCAGTTTCTCGGCCACGGCTTTGGCGACTTCCACGTCGAAGCCCACCAGCTCGTCATCCTCGTTGTGGTAGGTCCAGGGCTGCCATACGCCTTCCATGGCCACCACCATCTTTCCGCTTTCCCTGATACGGGCAAGCATGTCCTTATCCTCCGCGTGGGAGGGAATAAGCATCAGTCCCAGCGCCAGAACCAGCGCCAGCGAGAGCGCGAAAAACCGCTTCATAACACGTTCCTCCTGTTTTGTTATATCGCGAAGCGAACCTTACCGTTCGCCTAACGTCTTTATAAACGCCTGCGCCCTTGGAGACTTGGGAGAGTCGAAAAACTCCTTTGAGGCGCCTTCCTCGGCTATGACACCTTCGTCCATGAATATTACCCGGTCGGCCACGTTGCGGGCGAAGTTCATTTCGTGGGTGACCACCAGCATGGTCATGCCCTCCTGGGCAAGGTCCTGCATAACGGCAAGCACTTCGCCTATCAGCTCCGGGTCCAGGGCGCTGGTGGGCTCGTCAAAATAGATTATCTCCGGCTTGTATACCAGGCTGCGGGCGATGGCCACCCTCTGCTGCTGTCCGCCGGACAGCTGCGTGGGATAATAGTCGCAGCGGTCGCCCAGCCCAACTTTTTCAAGCGCTTCACGGCCCAGTCTGACCGCGTCCGTCTTGTTTACGCCCCGGGCGGCGACCAGCCCTTCGATGACGTTGCCCAGCGCGGTGCGGTTAAAGAACAGGTTATAGCTCTGGAACACGAAGCCCGTCTTTTTCCTGAGGCGGTTTATGTCTCGGCGGCGGATGCGGCTCAGGTCAAAATCCTCCCCGTCGAAGGTGAGCGTACCCGCGTCGGCCTTTTCAAGGAAGTTCAGACACCGTAAAAGCGTAGTCTTTCCGGAACCGGATGGGCCTATTATAGCCACCACTTCGCTTTTGTCAACACTCAAACTTATGCCTTTGATAACTTCTGTGGCAGAAATCAGCGCAGCCTGCTTTTTGAACAGCCGGTCACGCCAGGTGACTTCCGGGCGGAAACTCTTATACAGGTCTTTGACAGAGATTATAGGCATACAGACCTCTTACAGCTTTATGTCCAGGTATTTGCCCGCCCTGACGCGGCGGTACATGAGTATGGTGCGCACGTAGGCGTCTATCACGAAGGCGATCCAGGGGCCGGTGTAGGCGAAGTAGAACCGGGGGAACGCCTTGTTGAGGGGGTAGCACAGCAGCCAGGTGAGCAGGGGACGCAGTATAGTGACCGATATCAGCGAGCACAGCGCCACGAACTTGACGTCGCCCGCGCCCCTCAGGCAGCCGGAGTAGATCACGCGCCCGTTCTGGGGGATGATGCCCGTGAGGACCACTATGAACGCCATGGACGCGCCTGTGATGACCACATCCTTGTCAGTAAACAGCCGCGCCAGGTCTTTCCTGAGGAAGAAGAACAGCGCAATCAGCACGCAGGAAATGATGAGACCCATCTGGGAGCAGATGCGCGCGTAGCCCCGGGCCCTGTCCTTGCGCTTTTCCCCCAGGGACACGCCCGTCAGTGTCGCTCCAGCGGTAGCCACGCCATCCCCCAAACAGAAGCTTAAGGAAGTGACCTGGCCCACTATGGTGTTGGAGGTGAGCGCGTCGGCGTTTATGCCTGCGATCAGGCGGTTGTTCATGAAGAACCCGATCCTGAGCGCCGCGCTTTCGGCGATGGATGATGAACCCACTTTCAGCAGGCCGACTATGGTGCGCTTATCAAAGCCCCTGAAGCGGGGACGCAGCTTAAGGTAGCCGCTTTTGCGGGTTATGACGTACAGGGAGATCATGCACGCCACCATGCTGCCTATGTCCGTAGCCAGCGCCGCGCCTTTGACTTTGAGTGCGGGAAAACCGAAGTGGCCGCCGATAAGGCAGTAGTTCATTATCACGTTGACTATGTTGGCGCTCATGTTGGTGACCATGGTTACCCGGGTGTTGCCGGTGGCTCTCAGAGCGGCGCACATGCACAGGTTCCAGCAGTTAAAGGGCAGCCCCAGCGCCACCACCCGCAGATAGTCTACCGCCATGGCAGTGGTGTCCTGGTCGCCGCCCGCCAGACGGATTATGGGCTTAGCCAGGAAAAAGCCGGTGAGGGCGATGAATATGCCCATGCAGGTGATCAGCAGCATGGACAGGCTCAGAGCGTCGTTGGCGCCCTGCCTGTCGTCCTCGCCCCGCCGGCGGCTGACCAGCGCGGTGGTGCCCACGCACAGCGCCTGCGCCAGTATCAAAAGTATCATGCGGGGCTGGGAAGTCAGGTTCACGGAGGCGATGGCGTACTCGTGCACCTGCTTGACCATTATGGTGTCCACGGTGCCGATTATGGACAAAAGCGCGCCTTCCAGCGCAGCGGGCCACGCTATAGCAAGCGCGTCCCGGCGCATCAAGCCATCCGTATAGACTGTGTTGTTTGCTGCGGCCTGCATTATTCGTGTTCTTTTGCTATGCGGGAAACGGACAGGTAAATGGGATAGGTTATGACGCAGATGACCGCGCCTTTAAGCAGGTTGAAGGGTACGGTGGCGTAGGCGATGAGCTTGCCTACGGAAGTGACGGAGGGGATGAGCTTCGCCATCATGGAGACGATCTTCTCCTCCGAAAGGTGCATGACCTTCACGTAGAAGGGTATCATGATCCAGTAATTGACCAGCGCGCCTACCGCCGCCATGGCGATGACGGACAGCACGAAGGCGCAGATGAGCTTCCACACGTCCAGGCTCTCGTGTTTGAGTATGAATATAGAGCGCTTGGAGCTTTCCCGGCTGTCCTTTCTAGCCAGCAGGGCGCAGATGCCCCACAGGCTCACCACCAGCGCGGCGGAAGTCATGAAGTCCGCCAGTTCGCCCACGCCCATGCTGCTGGAATGGGCAAGCCCCGTGAGGTCTTTTATGACGAGCACGATAAGCGCGTCTATGGGCCCGTCAAGCAGCGCCGCCACCATGACCGGCACGGTGGAGAAGTCCAGCTTGTATATGGGCGGGAAGACGGGTATGCCGGGAATAAAGTACAGCACCGCGCTCAGGGCGGCCAGTACGGCCACTCGGGCTATACGGCGTGTGGTTATCTTAGAAGGATTCATTTCCGCCTCTTTCCGATCGCTTAAGTTCCCTTAACAGGGTGGAGGAGAGCTTGACGGGCTCGCTGTCGGGAGACAGCCTGACCGTCACCAGCGGCACGATCACGGTCCGGATACCGTGCCTTTCGGCGAGCTGCTTAAGGACTTCGGCGGTGCCGCGTCCCTTGGCGCCGAAGGTATAGTCTTCCCCGCACACGAAAGCGGCGGGGGAACAGTCACGTATAAGCGCTTCGACGAATTCATCGGGGGAGGTGTCCGCCAGCGCTCTGGTGAAATGCACGGCCCGCACTTCGTCCACGCCCGTTCGCTCGATCGCCCGGAGCTTTTCCTCAAAGCTCATAAGGGGAACGGGAGCGGAACCAAGTACGGACCTGGGGTTCTCTATGAACGTGTAAACCATGCTTCGGGCGCCTTTTGCCTTCGCCAGCTCTATGGCGGCGTTTATGACCGCCATATGGCCCGCGTGCAGGCCGTCGAACATGCCCAGCGCGATGACCGTATCAGAAGATCTGGTCATGCCTTACGCCGTCGGTGATGGCCTTGGAGGGGCACACGGAAGCGCACTTGCCGCAGCC
>JAFZLE010000304.1 GCA_017551645.1 Clostridia bacterium
GCGTATTGGCTCAGGGCAGTTCCACTTCGCAGCACACCACGTATTTCGCTTCCAGGGTGTAGAATTCCACGGCGGTGAGGGTCTTGCCGGCGATGACGGGGAAGATGTCTTCATCGGGGTTCAGGCCCAGCGTGGTCTTGAGCCAGATGTTCTTAAGGTGCTCAAGGCCCACTCTTTCGCCGTCCTTTTCCTCCAGCACAAGGCCGCGGATATGCTCGTTTTCCAGGTATTCCTCCGCGCCTCTCACTTCCAGCGCCAGCTTGGCGTAGGGATCGTCTATGACTTCCACGTCGCCCTCGATGTATATGACCGGGCCGACGAATGGGCCGAAATGGCAGTTGGGGCCGTCCAGCACCTTGTACACATTGGGGACGTCACTCAGGCGGTAATAGGAGAAGGGAAAGGCCTCGAACAGCGCGTCCGCGCCCGTGTAGACGGTGGTGGAAGTCACGCCGTCGATGGTGGTGGTGATGCTCACGGAAGACTCGTCCGTGATCTCGTCGCCGCCGTACATGGCCAGATACATTTCGTCCTCAACGTACACGGGGAACACTATGCCCGTGATGTAGGCGCCGTCGGGCGTCATGTGGAAGGAGCCGCCGGAAAAGTCCATGGAGCGGGACTTCTGCTTTGTGGCGGAGGACACGGAGTCGTAGGCGCCCCGGGTGGTCTCCTCCTCGTAGAACATGGAATAGGGGATGTTCATAAGCACGAACACGCCCTTTTCGAGATCGATCTCCTCCGCCAGGGCGGGCAGGCACAGGCACAGCGCAAGCAGCGCGGCAAGCAGTTTTTTCATGGTTTTCCTCCCTTGGGGGCGGTCACGCCTCCCGCAGCATTCTGTCTACAAAGGAAATTATAAACACTTTTCAATACCCTGTCAATCTCGCCACGCGCCGTATCCAAACTCAACAAAGCCATAGCACAAAAGCCCTTTATTTGTAACAATTCGCGGGTACAATACCCTGCGAACGGGAGGTGACGGTGATGCACGGGAACATGGGCAGGATGCTCAGGCTGTTCAGGCCCTACAAAGCCCAGATGACGCTGGCGCTGTCGCTGGAAGTATTCGCCATAATCACCAGGCTGATAGTGCCGCGGCTCACGAGAATGGTGGTAAACGACGTTATAACCGACGGGCAATACGACATGCTGTACACGCTGTGCGGCCTGATCGTGCTGTTCGCCGTTACCCGAGTCGTATCCAACTATGTGCGCGCCATGCGCTTTCAGCACGTGAGCCAGAACATAATCTGCTCAATCCGCAGTGACCTGTACGACCATCTGCAGGAAATGCCCTGGGAGTTCTACGACAAAAACCGCGTGGGCGAGATAATGAGCCGCATGACGGGCGACCTTAACAACGTCAGGAACTTTCTGTGCAACACCACCTTCTCCATATTCACCAACTCCCTGTGCTTCGTGGGCTCCTTCGTGTTCATGATGTTCATGAGCCCGGAGGTGACGCTCATGGTGCTGAGCATGGCGCCGGTGATCGCCTGCGTGGCGCTCAGGTTCAGAAGGCGCATCCGCCCCGTGTTCAGCGAAGTGAGGGAGCTTAACGCCGTACTGAACACCCGCACCCAGGAGAACCTGGCGGGCATGCACATAGTCAAGGCGTTCAACCGCGAGGATTACGAGATGGGGCTGTTCGAAAAGGACAACCGCACCCTGCTGGACAAGAACCTGGAAGCCTCCTGGGTATGGAGCAGCTTTATGCCTTTTATGGACCTGCTCTCCAATCTCTGCACGCCCATCACCCTGGCGGGCGGCGCGCTCATGGTATACCTGGGGCGCATGGACATAGGCACGCTGGTGGGCGTTACGGGCTACATCTGGATGCTCACCAATCCCATGCGCCAGGTGGCGAACATAATCAACGCCACCGCCATGGCGCTGACCGGCTGCGAAAAGGTGTTCTATTACATGGACCTGGGCTCTTCTATAAAGGAGCCTGCCGACGCGAAGTCCCCGGAGGAGTTCAAGGGGCATGTGGTGTTCGACCATGTCACCTTCGCTTACGGTGACAGCGTGGCGCTCAAGGACATCTGCCTTGAGGCGAAAAGCGGCGAGACCATCGCCGTGATGGGCGCCACGGGCAGCGGCAAAAGCACGCTCATAAACCTGCTGGGCCGGTTTTACGACATACGCTCGGGCTCGCTGCTGATCGACGGCATAGACGTGAGAAAGCATAGATTAAAGCCCTTAAGGCAGCACATAGGCTTTGTGCCACAGGAGAGCTTCCTGTTCTCAGACACCATAAACGACAACATCCGCTACGGCCGGCCCGAAGCCAGCCTGCAGCAGGTGATAGACGCCGCGCAGGCGGCCTGCGCAGACGAGTTCATACGCGAGACGCCCCAGGGCTACGACACGGTAGTGGGCGAAAGGGGCCTGGGCTTGAGCGGCGGCCAGCGGCAGAGGGCGTCCATCGCCCGGGCGGTGCTTATACAGCCCTCCATACTGGTGCTGGACGACTCCACCAGCGCCGTGGACATGGAGACCGAGTACGAGATACAGCAGAACTTCAAGACCGTTATGAAGGACCGCACCACCTTCATAATCGCCCACCGCATATCCTCCGTAAAGAACGCCGACCAGATAATCGTATTGAAGGACGGCGAGATCGCGGAGCGCGGCAGGCATAAGGAACTTATGGAGCTGGGCGGCATCTACGCGGGCATGGTGCGGGACCAGATGTCCAGCGCCGTGAAGGTAAAGGGGGTGGCGTAATGGCTACGGTCATCAGACAGCTGGACGACGAGCAGCTGGAGCGCCCCTTCAACAAAAAACTGTTCCGGCGGCTGCTTAAGTATATGCAGCCCTACAAAAAACAGGTGTTCATGGCTTTGGGGCTCATGTCCGCCGCCACGGTCGCGGCGCTGGCGAACACTTACCTTATGAGCCGCGCAGTGGGCTACCTGCAAAACAAGGACTTTACCGCCGTGCCTTTCGTGCTGCTGGGCATGGTGGCGGCGAGCGTCACAGCCATGCTGTGCACCCGTAAGCGCATCAGGCTCATGGATACCTCGGGCAGGCGCGCCATAGCCAAGCTCAGGGAAGACCTGTTTAAGCATATACAGGGCCAGAGCTTCTCGTTTTTCGACACCCGCAGCGCGGGCAAGCTGCTGGTCAGGGTCATAAACGACGTAAACAGCTTGAATGACCTGTTTTCAAACGGCATCGTGAACGTGCTCATAGAGTGCCTGACGCTGGTGCTGCTGGTGGGAATAATGCTCGCCATATCCTGGAAGCTCACGCTGGTGGCGCTGTGCATACTGCCGGTGCTGGCGCTGTCCGTGTTCAAGCTCAAGCGCATGATAAGGGTCAGGTGGCTCACCAACTCAATAAAGTCGTCCACCATGAACGGCTACCTGCACGAGACTTTGAGCGGCATGCGCATCACCCAGGCGTTCACCCGGGAGGAGTTCAACAGCAAGACCTTCCGCACGGTGAACAACGAGGTCAAGCGCTCCTGGATAAAGGCGGTGCAGCTGAGCACGGCTTTCGGGCCCACGCTGGACCTGGTGGGCTCCATAGGCACGGTGCTGGTGTACATATTCGGCGTAAAGTTCATACGCGCCGACACCCTGGCACTGGCGGACATGCTGGCCATACTGTGGTACGTGGGGCGCTTCTGGGAGCCCATAAACGCCATAAGCGACTTTTACAACCAGATACTGACCGCTTCCGCCAACATGGAGCGCATATTCGAGATAATGGACACGGTCAGCGAGATACAGGACAAGCCCGGAGCGTCCGAGCTGCCGCCCATACAGGGAAGGGTCACGTTCGACGACGTGGTGTTCGGCTACAACGCAGAGAAGACGGTGCTCAACAAGGTGTCCTTCGATATCATGCCCGGCCAGACCGTGGCTCTGGTGGGTCCCACCGGGGCGGGCAAAAGCACGGTGGTCAACCTTATAAGCCGCTTTTACGACGTCACCGGCGGCAGCGTCAGCATAGACGGCCACGACGTGAGGGATGTGAAGCTGGACTCCTTAAGGCGGCAGATGAGCGTGATGATGCAGGACAGCTTCATATTCTCCGGCACCATCATGGACAACATCCGCTACGGGCGGCTGGACGCCACGGACGAAGAGGTCATACAGGCCGCAAAGACCGTATACGCCCACGACTTCATAATGGCCATGGAAAAGGGCTACGACACGGTGGTCAACGAAAGGGGCTCCATGCTCTCCCAGGGCCAGAGGCAGCTCATCTCCTTTGCCAGAGCGCTGCTGAGCGACCCCAAGATACTTATACTGGACGAAGCCACCTCCTCCATAGACACCCACACGGAAATGCTGATACAGAAGGCGATAGGCGCGCTTCTGAAAGGCAGGACCAGCTTCGTGATCGCCCACCGCCTGTCCACCATAAGGAACGCGGACCTGATAATGGTGGTGAGCGGCGGCAATATCACCGAGCGGGGCACCCACGAGGAACTGATAAAGCTGGAAGGCGGCCATTACCGCGGCTTGTGTGAGGCGCAGTACAGGTTCATGGCGGGAGACTGACAAAACCAAAAACGGTCACAGGAATGCGGCGGGCGGATGCCCGCCGCAAAAATATGCCCTCCGGACTTTTATTTTTTCGGGTTTTGTGGTATAATGCTTTTTGGATAGCTGTAAACAAATAATCGCAAGGGAGGCAAGTTATGAAAAATCAGCATACGTATACGGCCCCCTCGCAGGACGTATTAAAAGTCATACCTCTGGGCGGGCTGGGCGAAATAGGCAAGAACATGACCGCCTTTGAATGCGGAGACGACATCATCGTGGTGGACATGGGCTCCATGTTCCCCAAAGACGACATGCCCGGCGTGGATCTGGTCATACCGGATATAACCTACTTAAAACAGAACGCATCCCGCGTAAAGGGCTTTTTCGTGACCCACGGGCATGAGGACCACATAGGTGCTGCGCCGTACGTGATGAACGAGATCCATGCGCCGGTGTACGCCACACGGCTGACCTGCGCGCTGATGGGCCTCAAATTCAAGGAAAACCGCATGATGGGCCGGGTGGAAATGATAGAAGTGGAGCCCGGGGACACAATAGTCGCGGGCTGCTTCGGCGTAGAGTTCATAAACGTCACCCACTCCATAGCGGGCTCCTGCGCGCTGGCGATACACACGCCGGTGGGCGTGGTGGTGCATACCGGTGATTTCAAGATCGACTATACGCCCGTGGCGGGGCAGACCACCGACTTCCAGCGCCTGGCGGCGCTGGGTGCAAGCGGCGTAAGGCTGCTGCTGGCGGACTCTACAAACGTAGAGCGTCCCGGCTACACCATGAGCGAAAGAAACGTGGGGGAGACCCTGCGCACGCTGTTCGACAAGGCGTCTGACCGCATAATCGTGGCAATGTTCGCTTCCAACGTCCACCGCATACAGATGGTGGCGGACGCGGCGGCCAAACACGGGCGCAAGCTCTGCCTGATAGGGCGCAGCATGGTGTCCGTAGTGCGCATCAGCCGCCAGCTGGGGTACCTGGATATCCCCGACGAAGAGCTCGTGGATATGGACCACATGGACGAATACCCCGACAGCGAGCTTGTGGTGCTCACCACCGGTTCCCAAGGGGAGCCCATGAGCGGGCTGAGCCGAATGGCGTTCTCGGAACATAAAAAGCTGGATATCCGTCCAAGCGACATGGTGATCATCTCCGCCAACCCCATCCCCGGCAACGAAAACAGCGTGAGCCGGGTGATAAACCGCCTGGTCACCTGCGGGGCGGAGGTCATATACGAGGCGCTGGCCGAGGTGCACGTGTCCGGCCACGCCCGCCAGGAAGAACTCAAGCTCATGCACCGGCTCACCGCACCTCAGTTCTTCATGCCCCTGCACGGAGAGGAAAGGCACCTTTACCATCACGCCCGCCTGGCCATGAGCCTGGGCATGCGGGAGGAAAACATAGTCATTTCGGATATAGGCGACGTGATCGAGGTCACCGAGAACTCTATCCGCAAAAGCGACATGGTGCCTTCCGGCGAGGTGCTGGTGGACGGCCTTGGCGTGGGCGACGTGGGGGAAAGCGTGCTGAGGGACCGCAAGCAGCTTTCCGAGGAAGGCATGCTGATAGTGGTGCTGTGCTTCGACCACGACACGGGCGAACTCATAGCGGGGCCGGACATCATTTCCAGGGGCCTCATACTCAACCGGGAGAGCGAGGACTTTACCGAGGGCGCGCGGCAGACCGTGAAAAAGCTGCTGTACAAGCGCATGGGCCAGTTCTCCACCACCGCGCAGATGAAGGAAGCCATAAGGGAAGCGCTGAGGAAGTACCTGGCCGATACCATCCGCAGGAATCCCATGATACTTATAATAACCGCGTAAGGGGAAACGATGAGCGTAAACGTAATAGACACCGCGAACATCCTGGCGTCCCAGCTCAGGCAGACGGACGAGTACAGGCAGTATATCGCCTTAAGGCAGACCGCCTACGAGGATCCCACCAACAAGACCCTGCTGGACGAATTCAAGCGCCTGCAGTTCCGGCTCCAGGCCCAGACCGCCTCGGGGCAGCAGCCCGCGGGGGATGACATGCAGAAACTCATGCGCATCTCCTCGCTTTTGCAGCTCAACAGCGACGCCCAGGCCTACATGCTGGCGGAACTGCGCTTTCAGAGGCTGATCGCCGACATATACAAGATAATAGGTGACGCGGCGGGCATAGACATAGAGGCGCTCACGCAGGCTTAATATGGCACAGAAACAAAAACGCGTTTATTCGCGGCAGCAGTACAAAAAGCTGTTCAAGCCCCAGAGATACACCAAGCAGACCGTTATCAGGGACAGGGAGTACGGCCTGTTCTGGTACGACTGGCTGTGGCAGGTGCTGCGGCCCGTGCTCATGGTGTTCATAGCCCTGCTGCTGGTGGCGGGCGTGGGCGTGACTGCATACAACAAGGCGTACGACGCGCTGCTCGCCCCCGCGAACGAGAAAGACACCTACGTGTATTCCTTCACGGTCAACAGCGGCGACTCGGTCACCGCTATAGGCCGCAAGCTGGAAAACGAGGGCTTTATAAGAAACAGCAAGATGTTCAAGTACTACGTGCAGTTTTACGGCCTGACCAACAGGCTGCAAAGCGGCGTGTACGACCTTAAAAAGAACATGAGCCTGTCCCAGGTGGCGTCGGTGCTGTCCAGCGGCGAGGCTACCAACGAGCGCACCATACGCGTGATCCCCGGCTGGAACGTGGAGGATATCGCCGACTACCTCGTGCAGGTGGGCGCCATTACGGAAAGGGAGGACTTTTTAAAGGAGTGCCAGAGCCTGGACAGCTACATGGGCTACTCCATAGCGCTCATAAACGCCTCATCCAGCCCGAACATGGCAAAGCGTCCCTTCGCCCTGGAAGGCTACCTGGCGCCTGATACCTACCGGGTGTACCTGACCGCCGACGCCGCGGACATCTGCCGCACGCTGGTCAGGCAGATGGACAACGTGTACAACGCCTACTTTGACAGCGAAGCCACTTACGACGAGAGCGGCCGCAAGCTGTCCGACGGCATGACCTACGGCGCCAAGGGCGTCACCCTTTCGGAGGACGAGGTGCTGATACTGGCCTCCATCATAGAAAAAGAGGCGTCCTCGCTGGCGGACATGCGCAGGGTGAGCGCGGTGTTCTACAACCGCCTGGCCGCGGGCATGCGCCTGCAGAGCGACCCCACCGTAAAGTACATGACGGGCATCACCCGCCTGGCGCTCACGAACGAGGACATAAGGGTCAATACTCCGTACAACACCTATGTGGTGGACGGCCTGCCGGCGGGGCCTATCTGCTCGCCTTCCAAGAACGCCATCAGCGCAGCCATAAACCCGGACGAGAACTATTTAAGCGACGATTACCTGTACTTCTGCGCGGGAGAACCGGGCACCGGCACACTGATATTTGCCCGTACATCCGCCGAGCACGACAAGAACGTGGCGGTATACCGTCCCCTGTGGGAAGCTTACGACCGCCGCGCCCAGGCGCAGGAGACGCAGGCGCGCTGAACTGAATACTATGACGCGCGGCAGGACGATCCGCGCGGAACATAAATAGGAGGATAGATCATGGCAAACAAATACGCGGGCACCCAGACCGAAAAAAACCTTGAGGCCGCCTTCGCGGGCGAATCCCAGGCGCGCAACAAGTACACTTACTTCGCATCCAGGGCCAAGAAGGACGGCTTTGAGCAGATAGCGGAGATATTCCTCAAGACCGCCGAGAACGAGAAGGAGCACGCCAAGCTCTGGTTCAAGGAACTGGAAGGCATAGGCGACACCGCCAAGAACCTGGCCGCCGCCGCGGACGGTGAGAACTTCGAGTGGACCGACATGTACGAGGGCTTCGCGAAGACCGCCGAGGAAGAGGGCTTCCCCGAGCTGGCCGCCCGCTTCCGCGCCGTGGCGCAGATAGAGAAGACCCACGAGGAGCGCTACCGCGCCCTGCTCAGGAACATCGAGCTGGCCCAGGTGTTCGCCAAGAGCGAGATCAAGATCTGGGAATGCCGCAACTGCGGCCACATAGTGGTGGGCGAGAAAGCGCCGGAGATCTGCCCCGTGTGCTCCCATCCGCAGAGCTACTTCGAGGTCAGGGCCGAGAATTACTAAGCATTATAAAAAGCGGGGAGAAGCTTCTCCCCGCTTTTTTTATTTGTCCTCTTCCTCCAGTGCCTTAAGCAGGAACTCCCTGGCTTTTGAGGACGGCAGGTGCGCCTGTACGTCCACGGGGTCGACCAAGTCCCCGTTTTGATGGCAGCCCAGCAGCATCTCCACGGTGAATACGTCGAAGATGTGGGGGTCTGTGAACGCGGGCTCTATGTCCGTGTTCATGCCGGTGTTCAGGGCGTCGATCATCATGCGGTAGATAAAGTGTTCTTTGCCCAGCAGCTCACCCACGCGCCCGACGGCGCGCAGCGCCTCCTGCATCTGCGCCACGGTGACCCGCCTCTGCCCGGGATGCAGGGTCCGGCCGCCGGAAAGGATGTCGTCCGCGGTGCAGCCCAGCGTCTGGGCCAGGTCCGGCAGAATGCTGATGTCCGGCAGGCTCTCGCCCCGCTCCCAGTTGGACACGCTCTGGGCGGTGACGCCCAGCCTGTCGCCCATCTCCTCCTGGGTGAGACCGATATCCAGCCTCCCCTGACGTATGAACTGCCCGATCTTTACGGTGTCAAGCTTCATGGTATTCCCTCCTTTTGACTGCATTATACCAAACCGGAGGCGAAAGGGGAACAGAGCGGGGATTGAAAATGGTAAAGCCGCGCTTGAGCACCCAAAGCTGTTGACATGAACAGTGCCCCGGGGCTACAATATACGCAGCAAAAAGTATCGGAAAGGCGAATGACATGAGCGAAACGAAACGCCCCGGGCTGTGGCCCGTGATGCTCACCCCGTTCACCGACGGGGGCGAGGTGGATTACGCTTCCCTGGAAAGGCTGATAGACTGGTACGAGAAGGGCGGCGCGACCGGCCTGTTCGCGGACTGCCAGTCCAGCGAGATATTCTTCCTGAGCCTTAAGGAACGGGCGGAGATAGCCAGTTTCGTGGCGGGCCACGCCCACGTGCCGGTGATCGCCAGCGGCCACGTGTCGGAAAGTTTTTCCGACCAGCTGGAGGAGCTGAAACTCATCGCGTCCAGCGGTGTAGGCGCGCTTATCCTCATCACCAACCGGCTGGTGGGCGCGGGCAGGCAAAACGAGAGCATAATGCCCCGGGTGCGGGAGATCGCCCGGGAGATACCGGACATTCCCCTGGGCTTTTACGAGTGCCCGTACCCATTCAAGCGGCTCATCACGCTTGAGGAACTGGAAAGGTGCCGGGACATGGGGCGCTTCCGCTTCATGAAGGACACCTGCTGCGACATAGACACGATAACCCGGCGTCTGAACGTGCTGAAGGGCTCCGAATTCGGGCTCTACAATGCCAACACTACCACGCTGCTGGAAAGCGTGAAGCGCGGCGCGGCGGGCTTTTCCGGAGTGATGCTCTCCTTCCACCCCGCGCTGTACAAACGTATGTTCGAGCTTATGGACACGGAGGGCGCGAAGGCGGAAGAACTGCAAAGCTTCCTGACCATGTTCAGCGAGATAGAAAGGCAGTACTACCCCGTGAACGCCAAATACTTCTTAAAGGGCGAAGGCGTGCTGGCCTCGGCATACACCCGCACCAAACCCGCCGAAGGGCTTACCCCCACCTTCATGGAGGAGGTCCGGCAGCTGAAGCTTGCCCAGGACGCGCTGCTTGCCGCGTATTGACAAAAAACAAAACGCCCGCGGACGCAAAGCCCGCGGGCTGTTTTTATGCTCTTTTACCTGGGCCAGGGCTTGTAGGACACGGTGCCGCAGATGCGGTCGCCCGCGTCTCCGGCGGCGGTGTAGATGTAGCCCTTGTCGTTCAGGGGCTCGTCAGAGTAGGAGGCGGTGAAAATGGTCACGTCCGGGTGCTTGCTGTGCACGGCGGAGATGCCCGTGAGGGACGAGAAGATGCACATGAACTTGATGCGCTCCACGCCCACGCTCTTAAGCAGGTCTATGGCCGCCACGGCGGTGGCGCCGGTGGCCAGGGCGGGGTCCACTATCAGGCACTGGCCCTTGTCCGCGTCGGCGGGCAGCTTAAAGTAATATTCCTTGGCTTCCAGGGTCTGCTCGTCACGGTACAGGCCTATGTGGCCCACCTTGGCGGTAGGGGACAGGGAGCGCAGCCCGTCCACCATGCCCAGGCCCGCCCTGAGTATGGGTACGATGGTGAAGTCCTCCGCCAGCACGGGGCTCTCAAACGTCCTTAAAGGCGCGGTGACGGTGACGTTTTTAAGGTTCAGGTCACGAAGCGCCTCGTAGCCCATGAGCATGGTGATCTCGTTCACCAGTTCGCAGAATTCCTTGCTGCCGGTGTACACGTCCCTCAGGTGGGTGACCTTGTGGGCGATAAGGGGATGGTCGATGATCACGGTGTTTCTAAGCAGCTTGTCCATATCCGCTCCTGTGGTTTTTTATTTATGATACTCCCAAACGGGGAAAAATACAATATATTATTCCGCCTTTTTGAACAGTCTCGCGCCGCGGTCGTATATATCGCGGAACTCGGGGCTTTTCCGATACCTTAGGAAATATACGCTGTTGATCACCCCCATGCAGATCGCCGCCTTGCCGAACCATGACAAAAGGCCCGTGCCCCAGCCGATGCAGGTCATGGGGAAGTAGCACAGCCCGACGCATATCAGCATGAGCAGTATGTTTTTGAGGTTGGACACGAAGAATTCCCGGGCGGGTATCTTAAAGAACCTTTTGAACAGTATCCAGGGTTCGTACCAGAAGTAAGTGGTGAGACGGGCTATGGTGGTGGCGAAGAGTATGCCGCTAAGGCCGATGAGCTTGCCCAGCACTATTGAGCAGCCAATGTTTACCAGCGCGGCGATGAACATTATGTAGCGTATCTGCTGGTACATGCCCGTGCCTTCGCGGAAAGTCCATACCGGGCGCATTATGCAGGTGAGGAAGGTCTCCTGCACCACGGCTATGAGCGCCAGATTATCCAGCACGTACTTTTCACCGAGCCAGATGCGTATAAAGTCCTGCGTCAGGTAGAGCAGGCACACGGACACTATTGCGCCCACCCAGAAACACACCAGCTGCATGGACTTGAATGTTTTGTAGCGCTTGGACAGCGCCGCTGTGGCGACCAGGTTGCCTACGGACGCGGTCAGGGAGGTGAACAGCAGGGCTACGAATTCCAGCAGGTGGGAAGTGATCGTGGTATAGTTGGAGTACAGGCCCACCACCACGGTGCCGCAGATCATGGAGATAAGTATGTTGTCGCTGCCGTTTATCATGCTCCAGGACAGCTTGTACAAAAACACGGAGGACATGCTTGAGAACACGCTGCGCTTTTCGGCGTCGTCCAGCTGGTTTTTTTCTTTAAGGAAAGGATAGCTCTTGTCCGCCACACGGGACACGATCAGGTTGTGGGTGACCACCGCGCCTACTTCCAGCAGCAGATAGAGGATGTACTGTTTGAATATCACCATCACAACTATTTGCAAAAGCACCCGCGCCAGGTTCACTATAATGTCAAGCTTGTTTATGATATAGCTTTTCTGGTCGGCGCGGATCATGGAAGCCTTGTAGGAGAACAGGTAGCTCACCGCGCTTTTGGCCACGAACAGCACGTAATACAGATACAGGTGGGGTATGTCCTGATCCATATTCACTATGTACCTGAGCACGGGCATCAGCGCCAGGCCTATGCCCATGACCGCCGCGGCTATGTAGTGATATAGCTTTTTATAGTAGTTGAGCAGCGCGGAAAGGTGCTGTGTGTCGTTGTCGGCAATGGGGCGGTACAGGCTCACGTTCATGGCGCGGCCCAGCCCCAGGTCCGCCAGGGACAGCAGCGTGAGCACGTTCGCGAACAGGCCGTTGATGCCCAGGTAATGCACGCCTATGAACTCGACGAATATGCGCCGGCGCACGAATGTGAGCAGCAGGAAGACCGCCTTGTTCAGGAAGGCGGTGGATACGTTTTTGCCGGCGCTTTTAGTGCGGCTTTCGGTATTCAAAGGCATTTTGGTCAGGCGTTCGCACGCATTTCGGCGGCGAGGACGCGGAACATGTCCTCAAGCCCCGTGCGGGCTTCCCAGCCCAGGGCTCTGAGCTTGGAGGTATCAAGGTTCATTTTGAGCACGGGCGCGTAGCCGCGGCTGCCGTCGTCGTCGTCCTGCACCACTACGCGGGTGTTTCCGTCCCCGCATACGCGGGCGACGAGGTTCGCCATGTCGTATATGCTTATATACGTGCTCTCGTTGGCGGCGTTGTAGGCTTCCCCGGGCCTGCCCTTGACCAGCAGCGTGAGTATGGCGGTGACCGCGTCCAGGGTGTAAAGGTAACTGCGTTTCGTCTCGCCCTTGGTGTGCAGCACTATGTCACGCCCTTCTATGGCGCAGCGGGCGAACTCCGCGAACACGCGCTTGTCGTCGTACATCACGCCCCGCCCGAAGGTCTGGGTGAGCCTAAGGGACATGCCCTTCACGCCGTACTGGGCCTTGTACGCCGACACCATGCTCTCGCACATGCGCTTGCTTTCCGGATAGCTGGTGCGTGGGAGCATGGGGTCAAGGTTGGTGGAATGGGTCTCGTTTATCTTTTCGTCCGTACCGGGCGCGCCGTACACCTCCATGGAGGACAGGTATACGAAGGCGCTCACGTCCTTTTCCCGCGCCAGGTCCAGCATGTTTTTGGTGCCGCTCAGGGCGGTAAAGATCGTGTCCGCGGGGGCGTCCACAAAGGCGCGGCTGGCGGTCACGCTGGCGGCGTGCACTATATAGTCCACCCTGCCTTTAATTTCGAGGGGGCGGGTGACGTCGCCTTCCACAAATTCGATGTTTTCGCGGGGCACGTCCTTAAACACCCGGCCGGCCTTGCCGCGGCTGCGGATGAGGGCGAGCAGCGTGGGGGGATCCTGTTTCCCCTCAAACGCGCAGGCCAGCGCCTTTACCAGGCAGCTCCCTATAAGCCCCGTGGCGCCGGTGACAAGTATGCGTTTGCCGTTAAGCGCGTCCGGGTCGCCGAAGGGCAGGCTTTTGTATTCTTCATATGCGCTGAGCATGGGCAGTAACTCCTCCGTTTCCTCTGGATATGATACCCCATCCGGGGCGAAAATTCAAGCCCGCGGGGCAGATTTGCCCGCTTGACAGCGGCGGCGGGGGAGGGTATCATTTTGACAGAGGTGATTTTATGGCTAACATACTCGTGAGCGCGTGCCTGCTGGGCATCGAATGCCGCTACAAGGGTGACGGCTGCCCCTGCGAAGGGATAAAGGCCCTGGCGGAAAAGCATACCCTGATCCCCGTGTGCCCGGAGCAGCTGGGCGGGCTCGCCACCCCCAGGCCTCCCGCCGAGAGGCAGGGCGGCCGGGTGATGAACAAAGAAGGCGGGGACGTGACTGAAGCCTATGCCAAGGGAGCCGAGCGTGCGCTCAGGATCGCGAAGCTTAATTACGTGTCAATAGCTATAATGAAGGCGAAAAGCCCTTCCTGCGGCAGCGGCAGGATATACGACGGCACGTTCTCGGGGCAGCTGATACCCGGGGACGGCGTGTGCGCCGCAGCGCTCAAAGCCGCGGGCATAAAAGTATATAATGAAGAAAACTTCACGGACGCGCCGGAGCTTGAGCAATAGCGCCGCGGCGGGCAGCGACAGACATCAATGGGAGCGTTGACGATGGACGATATCAAAAGCTACATATATCTGGACGAGGCCGCGGTAAACAGCCTTTACGCCCAGCTGCGGAAGAAGATCGTCGTGAAAAAGACGATCAAGCGCATACAAGGCAAAGCGGCGTCTTTCAAGGTGGGGGCAGGGCTGTCCAAACTGTTTGGCATATTCAGCCCCGACGCGTCCGCCAACAGGGAGCGCTCATACAGCACGCAGACGGATATAGAGTACCTGATGCTCCCCCAGGACAGGGTGCCCAGGGTGATAGATGCGCTTGCCTCGGGAAAACGGTATTATACCGAACTGGATGCCGCCGCGGAGAGCCTGGACACCGCCGAAGGAACGAGCCGGGATAAGGGCGGGGTCTTCGTGAACGTGTATGACACTTTCCATACGGACACGAGCGTTTCAAAAGACGCCGGGTACACCTTGTTTGAGCGGGAGCTCAAGAGCGTTTCCGATAATGGAGAAAAACAAGGCAAGATCATAATGGCGATGAGCGACAGCAACCTGACGATGCATAAGCTGCACATCAAGATCGCCCTTGGCGCCGGAAAAGACGGCATGCGGATGGGTGTGTTCGGACAACTGCGTAAGCTTGGGGACGGCTGTTTCCAGATCAAACCCTTTGCCGTGTGGTGGTAGACCGCGAAGTCCACGCAGGAGGTATTTCCATGAAAAAACTGATCGCCGTATTTCTGTGTCTGGCGTTGTTGGGCCTGTCTGCCTTTGCGGAATCTGAAATGTACGTAAAGCTTGAAGACTATCTAAGCCGCATTGACGAAAGTGCATTTGACGACATGAGAGAAGAATGGGATGATCTGGACGAAGACCTGCTCGAGTACAGCCAGGACCATTCCGAAGCCCTGCGCATATGCTATGAGAAAGCTGAACAGGGCGACGCCAACGCCCAGCGCATAGTCGGGGAAATGTATTACGCGGCATACGAAGTCGAACGTGATCTTGACAAGGCGCGTGAATGGGTGATGAAAGCGGTCGGGCAGGGAGACGCGGAAGCGCAGGCACTGCTGGGTACAATGTATCTGGGCGGTCACGGTGTTGAACAGAATCTTGACAAGGCTTACGAGTTGGTCAGTCTTGCTGCTGATCAGGGACTGCCTTATGCTCAATGTCTCATGGGTACGTTCTCTCATTACGGCATAGGGACTGACCCGGATGATACCGTATCATTCGACTGGTTCATGATGTCGGCAAAACAGGGATATGACCAAGGCATGGTCGAAGCAGGCGTCTGTTACTTGATTGGGACAGGGGTGGAGAAAGATACTGATGAAGGCCGGCACTGGTTACTGCAGGCGGCGGAGCAAAACAACAGAAGAGCTATGAGGTATCTGGGCGAGCTGGCAATTGAGGAGGACGATCCGGATGCTGCGTTTGAATGGTTCAATCGGGCTGCGGAAAAAGAAGACCGTGTTGCCGAGTGGCTTCTGGGACAGATGTATAACCAGGGATGGGGAGTGGAACAAGACTATGAGGAAGCTTACAAATGGTTTCTGAAAGCGGCTGAGCACGGATACAAGAATGCGCTGAGGGTGATCGCACAGTGTTACTTCTTCGGTGAATATGTAGATCAGGATATGGATAAGGCATTTGAATATGCCATTGCAGCCGCACGGGGCGGAGATGCTGAGGCTATGTACATGGTCGGGCAATTATATATCGGAGGCATCGGGACCGAGACGAATGTCGAGGAAGGAATAAGATGGCTGGAAAAAGTCATGGCGCGGGACGTTCTTGAAGCAAACTATTACCTTGGTATGATCTATCTGGACAGCGGATTGGTTGAACAAGACCTTGACACCGCGTTCAGAGTGCTGTTGCAAGGCGCTGAAAAGGGTAACACGAAATGCCAGTATGTCGTGTCCGCCATGTACTACAGGGGACTTGGCGTAGAGCAGGACTATGAGGCGTCCTACGAGTGGGCGCTTAAAGGCGCGCAGCAGGACGACGCGGACTGCCAGTATATCGTTGGCATGGCGTTTTATTACGGCGATGGCGTAGAGCAAAGCTATGAGAACGCCTTTGATTGGATGCTGAAGGCAGCCGAGAACGGAAATGATGAAGCGAAAGAAGTTGTGTCTTTTATGTATGGAAACGGAATAGGCACAGAAAAGGACGCGCTGAAAGCGGCCCTCTGGAAACTGAGATGATGCCGCTTTCGTTCAGGATTTTTTACCATCAGGGAAGGGACGCCGGTGCAGGCGTCCTTTGCCGTTTAGTTCTCTACATATCGTAAAACTGCATCTCGGAAGCATCTGTGTATTTCATGGTCGTACGTGAGTCTGATTGGCGCGCGGGTGCGCCGCTTTTTTCATATAACCCACATTTAACGTGAATTAACGCAA
>JAFZLE010000305.1 GCA_017551645.1 Clostridia bacterium
GTAGATCAGCTTCTCAGCGCTCCTCGCGGCGGCGATGGTCTGGCTTATCTCCTCCTGCACGGTCTCCTCGCCCGGCAGCACCACCGCCAGGAACAGGCAATCCCGCCCCTCCACCGCTATCATGCCGTGGGGCTTGGAGGAGTCGTAGTATATGCTGTCCCCTTCCCTGAGGACCTCGGTGTGCTCGCCCACCTGCACCTTCAGCGCGCCGGAAAGGATCAGGTCGAACTCCTGGCCGCTGTGCCGGGTCAGGTGGATGGGACGGGACTGCTGCTTCTCGTCGAATTCGTACCTTACATAGTAGGGCTCGGCTATCTTGTTTTTGAACATGGGCGCCAGCTGGCGTATCTCAAGGCCCGTTTCCTTGGCGGTCATCATGCCCTGGCCCGCCCGGGTAACGGTGTATCCGCTCAGGTGGGCAGAGCGGCCCTCCATGATGTCGGTGATCTCCACGCCCATCTCAAGCGCGCACTTATGTATGAAAGTAAAGGGAAAGTCCAGCTCGCCCAGCTCGTACTTTTTGTACAGCTCGGGGCTGACTTCCGTCTTGCGGGCCATCTCTTCCTGGGAATAACCTGCGATCTCCCTTAATTCCTTTATACGTGACGCAATGACCTTAAGCTGCTGGTCAACACCTGTGTTCATGCTTTTCTCCTTAAACAAAAACCGCCCCAAGGAAACCCTTGAGGCGGGAATAAGCTCCCGTGGTACCACTCAAATTGCGCGTATGCGCCGCTCTGTCAGGCTCTGTCAAGCCCTGCGCCTCTAACGCCGCGCCCGCGGGACGGGCTAATGAGTTTCACCCGTCCGGCTCGGAAGTGATAGGACCTGCCCGCTCCCCCGCACCCGCTCTCACCGTACGCGGGCTCTCTTGGGCGGAATAGCGGACGCCGTCTCCGTCATCGCCGTTAACCGAGATGATAGCACTTAATCCGCGATTTGTCAACGTTTTCTTTTTGTGAAATGTATGTACATGTTTGGGTAAATGATAGATTTTAACATGAGCCCGTGGTATAATACGCCATACTTTTTTGAAAGGCGCGGTGTGGTTTATGGCAAGAAGCATGATAGCCATCGTGGATCTGGGCAGCAATCAGAACGCTTTTATCGCAAGGGAACTCAGGAAGCTGGGCGTGTACAGCGAGATCTTCAATTACGACGTCTCCCCCGAGGAGCTTAAAAACGCCCCCGGCATACAGGGCATCATCGTAAACGGCGGCCCCAACCACGTGCTGGACGGCAAAAACATAGATGTAGACCACGGCATTTACGCCCTGGGCCTTCCGGTGCTCAAAGCGGGCTATTCCGGCAGCGAAAAAGCGGACGTGGAAGCCTGGGACGAAGACCCCTCCAAGCAGCTGGACGCCTTTATCGCCAAGACCGGCGCGGAAAGGAACTGGAGCACCCAGAGCTTCATCGACGCCGAAGTCGAAGCCCTCAGAAAGCAGATCGGCTCCCGCAAGGTGCTGCTTGCCCTGTCCGGCGGCGTGGACTCCTCCGTGGTGGCGGCGCTGCTCATAAAGGCTGTGGGCGATCAGCTCACCTGCGTGCACGTGAACCACGGCCTGCTGCGCAAGAACGAGTCCGAGCAGGTGATCCGGGTGTTCAAGGAGCAGCTGGGCGCGAACCTCATCTACGTCGACGCCATCGACAGGTTCCTGAACCGCCTGGCGGGCGTGAGCGACCCCGAGCAGAAGCGCATGATAATCGGCGACGAGTTCATAGAGGTCTTCCGCGAGGAAGCGGGCAAGCTGGACGGCATAGAGCTGCTGGGCCAGGGCACCATCTACCCCGACATAGTGGAAAGCGGCACCAAGACCGCCAAGATAGTCAAGTCCCACCACAACGCGGGCGGCCTACCCAAGGACATCGCCGAGAAGTTCGAGCTGGTGGAACCCCTCAAGATGCTGTTCAAGGACGAAGTGCGCGCCGTGGGCCGCGCCCTGGGCCTGCCCGAAAGCATGGTGGAGCGCCAGCCCTTCCCCGGCCCCGGCCTGGGCGTAAGGTGCCTGGGCGCCATCACCCGCGAGCGGCTGGAAAAGGTACGCGAGAGCGACGCCATACTGCGTGAGGAGTTCGAGAAAGCGGGCCTGAAGGGCAAGGTATGGCAGTACTTCACCCTCATCCCCGACGTGACCTCCACCGGCGTGCGCGACGACGGGCGCGTGGACGAGTATCCCGTGGTCATCCGTGCGGTCAACACCGTGGACGCCATGACCGCCTCCGTGCCCCGCCTGCCCTGGGAAGTGCTGGAGGCCATCACCCTGCGCATCACCGGCGAGGTTCCCGGCGTGAACCGCGTGCTGTACGACCTTAGCCCCAAGCCCGTCGCCACGATAGAGTGGGAATGAGATACGGATTGTTCAATGACACTCACGATTAGTCTGAAACTTACAAAATCGCTGAGCGTCTGAAGTATCGAAAACAACATAGTATAACCAGAAGCCTTGTGTTGTAACTCACGTTACGGCATGAGGCTTTTCCTATGTCCTGACGCCTTGTAATACACCTAACGAAGTTCAAACGAAACGTCCGGAAGTACCGTAAGCGCAATGTTCTCTGGCAGAGTTGATAACGGCAGACCAACCTGATATAATAAATGAACAGTAAACAGGCTGACAGGGGGTGCAACCGTGGGAACGACGCTGACCACTCTTAATGTATACGGCATGAACCGTTCCGACCTGGAGCTGCTGGTGTCGCCGACCGATCTGATAAGGTCTCAGAATCCGCCTTGGTTCGGCGTATTGCCGTCCCGTGAGGACGGGCACGATCAGACACAGCGTTTGGGAAAGCTCGCCGGAAAGCTGACAAAACAGCCCGGCACGGCGGCTTTGCTGTTCTATTATTTTGACGACGAGATGTTCTGCTTAAGTTATTATCAAGGCGGGCGCAAGCGCGCGACCTGCATGAATTCCCAGTCATGGGCAAAGCTGGGCAAAAAGCTGAATGAGCTGTTCGTCAGCGACGCTCCTTCCAAAGCGTTCCGTTACGCCTCTCACTGCTATGGTCTGGAAGAACAGCTTGATTTGCTGGAAGAGACTGTCGGGACCGCCTTGCTCGAGCTTCCCGATGCGGAAC
>JAFZLE010000306.1 GCA_017551645.1 Clostridia bacterium
ATGCATCGACCGGGACGCCTGCCTTGAGCTGTTCGCCGTATACGCCCAAACGGAGCACATAATCTACTGACGGGCGCGCACGCGCTCTTTACGGGAGGATCCGCGCCATGCAGACACCCCTGGATGCATACACGGCCAAAGACGGCACGAAACTTTCGGGCGACAGTTCGCTCTTCGTGCTGCTCAGCGACGCCGTGCCCGACGCGATACTTGAGATACGCTACTTTTCAACCTACAACTTTACGGGCAGGCGCGTCCCCGGCTACGAAGAGCCCGTCGCGCTGCTCACGAAGCCGGCGGCGGAAGCGTTAAAGCAGGTCAGCGACGACGTGATAAAACAGGGTTACCGCCTTAAGATATTCGACGCCTACCGCCCCCAGCAGGCGGTGGACAGCTTCGCCGCCTGGGCAAAAGACCCAAGCGACGCCCTCATGAAGGCATACTTCTACCCCGAACTGGAAAAAGACACGCTCTTCCCCCTGGGCTACATCGCCGAACATTCCGGGCACAGCCGGGGCAGCACCGTGGACCTCACCCTGTTTGATATGTCCTCGGGCCGCGAGGCAGACATGGGCGGGCCCTTCGACTGGTTCGGCGAGCTCAGCCGCCCGGACTTCCCCGGCGTCACCGAGACGCAGCATAAAAACCGCATGCTGCTGCAAAGCGCCATGACGCGCCGGGGCTTCAGTCCCTACGAGGGGGAGTGGTGGCACTTCACCCTCAAGGACGAGCCTTACAAAGACATATATTTCACCTTCCCGGTGAGCGCCGCCTCTGTCAAACGGCAATAGGCGCCCGGGCAGAACACCATCAGAAAGGGACACACTATGTACACCGCAAAAACGCTTTTCCTGCTCGCCCTGTGCCTTGCGCTGGGTTTCTGCGCCCTGGGCGAGGCCGCCCCGCCCCCCGCGCAGGCGCTCATAGAGCGCGCCGTGGTCACCTACGCCGCCTACGGCGAAGTCGACGCCGAGTCCGTCGAAGCCCTCACAGCGCTCGACCCGGAGCTGGGAAGCAAATGGGCGGCCATAATGGACATCTGGCAGACCCCTGTGGAAGTCAACGAGGCGCTTCCCGACGACCTGCCCCGGGACGACAGCCTGTGCCTGGTGGTGCTGGGCTTTCAGCTCAACCCCGACGGCACCATGCGCGACGAGCTCATACAGCGCCTTACCGTGGCGCTAAAAAGCGCGGAAAAGTACCCGAACGCCTTCGTGATCTGCACCGGCGGCGGCACCGCGCCTGACGCTCCCGGCGCCACCGAGGCGGGCCGCATGGCCCAGTGGCTGGTCGAAAACGGGCTGGACGCCTCCCGCGTGCTTACGGAGGACAGGTCCCTTACCACCGCCCAGAACGCGATCTATTCCTTCCGGATACTGGCCGAACAGGCGCCGCAGGTTACGCAGCTGGCCATCATCTCCAGCGACTACCACATCTTTACCGGCACGCTCCTGTTTAAGGCGCAGGCGATACTCACCGGCAGCGACATAAGCGTAGTGTCCAACGCCGCCTGGCAGGCGCCCTCCGGCACACTGTCCACCATGTTCCAGGCGGGCGCGCTGATAGAGCTCTCCGGGGACGAGGACACCGCTTTCGACATCTATTACGAGACCTACGACATACACGAGCTGCCCTCCCGCGAGGCGGCAAAACAGTAAGGCAAGGAGGCAGACCCATATGACACTGACCAAGACCCTTGAAGGCAGCGCCCTGACCCTGGCGCCGGAAGGCCGCCTGGACACCCTTACCACCCCCGAGCTGGAAAAGGAACTGGATACCGGCCTTTCGGGCGTAAGCAGCCTCACGCTGGACTGCTCAAAACTGGAGTACATCTCTTCCGCCGGGCTGCGGGCGCTTTTGAACGCGTACAAGGCCATGGGCAGGGGCGGCTTCAGGCTCACCCACGTGAACGAGGTCGTGAAGGAAGTGCTGGACGTGACCGGCTTTTCCGGCGTACTGACTATCGAATGAGGTGAAAACATGAAAACTGACGTGATTCGCGTATACAGCAGCGGCGCGCAGATGGAAAAAGCGCTGGACCAGGTGGAAAAGGTGGCCGCGTACAAGGAGCTCGCCCCCCGCCAGGCGCTGCACTTAAGGCTCCTGGCCGAGGAAATGATGGGCATGATGCGCTCCATCACCGGCGAAAAGGAAGGCGAGTTCTGGATAGAGGACGAAAACGGCGAATACCGCCTGCACCTGCGCGTGAACACGCACATGGACAGCGACAAGCGGGAAAAACTGCTCTCCGTGTCCAAGAGCGGCAAAAACGAGGCCGCCCGCGGGCTCATGGGCCGCATAAGGGACATGTTTGACCAGAGCATGGACGACGACGTGGCCTCCGTCACCAGCCCCCTGCTGGCCCCCGACATGTTCGAGCAGACGGGCCTGCCCTCCCTTGACAGGGAATGGTCCCTCATGCGCTACGTGGACGCGCTCTCCGCCAAAGTGCAGCAGAACGACCCCGCCGCCAAAGAGGCCTGGGACGAACTGGAAGTGTCCGTGGTCGCCCATGTGGCAAACGACGTCAAGGTGTCCATAAAGGGCCGCACGGTGGAGCTCACCATAATCAAGCAGCTGGGCTGAGGCGCGCCTCATTCCCGCCCGGCCCGCAGGCTGCCGCGCACAGCGGCGGCTTTTTTTATGCC
>JAFZLE010000307.1 GCA_017551645.1 Clostridia bacterium
CGATCTTCTTGGTGTCCGCCCTGCGGAAGCGGATGTTGCCGCGCCTCGCCTGGTAGTCCCGGGCATTGGACACGGAAGAGCACTCCTTGTACTCGTTCATGGACGGAATCCAAAGCTCGATGTCGTAAGTAGTGGCCATGGAAGCAGAGCAGTCCCCCGCCGCCAGCTTGCTCAGGCGGTAGTGCAGGCCCAGGCCTTCCACCAGGCGGCACGCCTTGTTTATAAGCTCCTCAAGCATTTTGGTGCTGTCCTCAGGGCGGGTATAGCCGAACATCTCCACCTTGTTGAACTGGTGGCCGCGTATCATGCCGCGCTCGCTGGCGCGGTAGGTGCCCGCTTCCCGCCTGTAGCAGGGCGTGTAGGCGAACAGCTTCTTGGGCAGGTCACTCTCGTTCAGGATCTCGCCCCTGTACAGGTTGATCAGCGCGGTCTCGGCGGTGGGCAGCATAAAGCGGAAGCCCTCCTCCGTCAGGCGGTATACGTCCTCCTCAAACTTGGGGAACTGGCCCGCGGTGAGCCCGCACTCATAGGTGAGCATGTGGGGCGGCAGCATGAAAGTGTAGCCGTCCTTGATGTGCTCGGTGATAAAGTAGTTGAGCAGCGCCCACTCCAGCTGCGCGCCCTTGCCGGTGTACAGCCAGAAGCCGTTGCCGCCCATCTTCACGCCGCGCTCGTAGTCGATAAGGCCCAGAGAGGTGCACAGGTCCACATGGTTCTGGGGCTCATAGTCGAACTGCGGCTTTTCACCGAAGTACCTGACGGGCTGGTTGTTCTCCTTGCCGCCCGCCTGTACGTCCTCGGCGGGCAGATTGGGCAGCGCCAGCACGAAGGCGCGGATCCTGTCCTCCAGCTCCGCCTGCTCCCTGTCCATAAGGGCGATCCTGTCCTTGAGCTGCTTAAGCTCCTCCATCAGGGGAGCGATGTCCTGCCCCTGCTTTTTGAGCATGGGTATCTGCTTGGACTTTTTGTTGCTCTCCGCCTTGCAGTTCTCGTTTTCGGTAAGCAGCGCCCTGCGGCGGGCGTCCCATTCAAGCAGCTCGGTAAAGTCGACTTCGTATTCCCTCTTCGCCAGCTGCGCCTTTACGTATTCGGGGTCGTTTCTTATAAGGTTCAGGTCAAGCATATCCGTTCTCCTGTCGAATGTCACTTTACGGGAGTTATCAGGGCCATGAATTCCCTGGCGTAAGCCATCAGCGTGTCGTAATCCGCGAGGCCTTCTTCCGTGGCGGCGCGGCTGTTTACGAATATCAGCACGGACGAATCCTTGCCGCATTCCAGGTACACGCTGAGGTAATAGGTAAAGTCTCCGTCCGCCTCATTCGCGGCCTGGGACAGATAGGCGTAATACTCCAGCCCCCTGTCGTCCTTGCCTGATGTGACCCTGTCTTGCTCCGTGAAATTACCGTTCTCGTCGTGCTCCCCAATGTTGGACACCAGGTTTTCGTAGCTTTCCTTAACGGATGTCTTCATTCCCCTTACGAACACCAGGTTGATCCCGTCTCCGGCAGAGGGCCTGAACGCCCAGTCGGTGACTGTCTTATCCGATGAGATAGAGTAATCCGCGTCTATCTCGTATTTGTCAGGCACGTCGAACGTGGCGATCTTGAAGCAGCGGGGCTTAGAGGAAGTGCCGCGGTTTATGATGACGTCCCCGGGCTGGGTGCCCTGCACCACGCCGTCTTTGACCGATACCCTGTTCTTGTTGCGGGCGATGTAATCAAACGTGAGCCATGCTCCCGCGATCACCGCCACAGCCACGAGAATAGCGACTATGCTGCGCCAGTTTTTTCTGATGAATGGGCTGAAAAAATGATTGTCCTGAGGTTGCTGTACCTTGCGCGCGTGCGCTCCGTTCCGTTTAGCCAAACTATCGTCTCCTTAACTTTGTAAGTTTTGTTATTCTACCATTTTTTGCGCCAATCTTCAAGCTTGGCCGCCGTCATTTTCGTATTTCTCCAGGCTGATGCCGCCTTCTTTGAGTATCTCCACCGCGAAATCGTCCGGATAGCCTTCCTTATAGACCACTCGCTTTATGCCCGCGTTCACGATCATCTTTGAGCAGATAGTGCAGGGCTGGTGAGTGCAGTACAGCGTGGCGCCGTCAATGGAAACGCCCAGCCGCGCCGCCTGTATGATGGCGTTTTGTTCCGCGTGGGTGGCGTAGCAGATCTCCTGTTTGGTGCCGGACGCGATGCCCAGCTTTTCCCTCAGGCACTCGCCCCTTTCCACGCAGGTCTTAACGCCCGCGGGAGCGCCGTTGTAGCCGGTGGTCATGATGCGCTTGTTCTTCACTATCACGCAGCCGATCTTGCGGTTGGCTTTATAGCAGCTGGCCCAGGTGGCGATCGTGCCGCTCAATTCCATGAATCTGGCGTCCCATTTATCCATTTGTATCACTCCTTTTTGCCAATTATATCACGTACGTTTGCGATATTCATGAATTTAACACAAAATTTCCCCATTTTGGACCCTCTGGGGCTTGCATTTTTCCACGGAATGAGTAAACTATCAATCATGAATTAGCACTCATTCATTTTGAGTGCTAACAAGAC
>JAFZLE010000308.1 GCA_017551645.1 Clostridia bacterium
CCTGACGATGAAAAAGCGCTCAATATCGTGCTCAACAAAGCCACCGGCGACTGGGAGCCCGTAGCGCTGGCCGATCTGCTGTCGGAACTGAAAACGAACGGGTATGACCTGGACTCCACAGGCTTTGACGCCGCCGAGGTGGATGACCTGTTTTCAAACGTCCACGACAGGGACGTAAAAGACGACGACTTCGATGTCGACGCCGAACTGGCGAAACCGTGCTTCTCCCGGCCCGGAGACATATGGCATCTGGGCAGACATACAGTGATCTGCGGCGACTCCACGCTGCCGGAAACATATGAGCGCCTGCTTGGGGATACCAGAGTCAACCTGGTCTGCACCGACCCGCCGTACCTGGTGAAGCTGGAAAGCTCAGTCGGCAAAATAGCAAACGACGACCTGAACGATAAGGACGGATATGAATTCCTGCTGAAAGCCTTTAATTGCTTCCATGAGGTGATGGCTCCGGACGCCAGCATATACGTGTTCTATGCCACAGCGAAAGCGCGGGTGTTCCATGACGCGTACGAGGACGCGGGCTTCAAGGTCGGCGCGGGACTGGTGTGGAAGAAGGACCGGCTGGTGCTGACGCGTACCGACTGGAAATACAATCACGAGCCCATCATATGGGGCTGGCGGAAGGACGGACGCCACCGCTGGTACGGCGACCAGAAGCAGACGACCGTGTTCGAGTTCGACCGGATCAAAAACGCGAAAGAGGACGGCTGCGGCCATCCGTCAAGCAAGCCGGTCCCGCTGATCGCCTACCTAATAGAGCAGTGCACCCAGACCAACGGCATGGTGCTGGATGGATTCCTGGGTTCCGCTTCGACGCTCATAGCCTGCGAACAGCTGGGCAGGACGTGCTTTGGGATCGAGCTTGAGCCCAAATATGTGGATGTGGCTGTTCAAAGATATCGATCTTTGGAGGGCACCTCGACAGACGTTTATGTGATCCGGGATGGAAAGAAACTTACGTACGAAGACGTGATGAATGATATGCCTGAGGCATAGGAAGGGAGGCTGTTCCGGAAGGGAGGTGAGGTAATATGGCCAAAACAGGCCGCAAGCCCAAGCCGACCGCGCTTAAAAAGCTGGAAGGCAATCCCGGCAAGCGCCCCCTGAATGAGCTTGAGCCCGTGCCCCCTAACGTTTCCATCCACTGTCCCCAGTACCTGCTTCCGGACGCCAGGAGAGAATGGAAGCGGCTTGCTCCCGTGCTTATCCAGATGGGGCTTCTGACCGCGGCGGACGTGGTCCCGTTTGCCGCGTACTGCACTGCCTTCGCCAGATGGAAAGAGGCGGAAGAGGAGATAACGAAGCACGGTTCTATCTATAAGGACGGCGAAGGGCGCATCAGGCCAAACCCGTACATAGCCATAGCGAACCAGCAGCTCAGGGAGATCAAATCGCTGGCCGCCGAGTTCGGGCTCACTCCTTCCAACCGCTCCGCCATGATAGCCAACGTGATGTCGGCTATGAATCAGAACGCTGATCCCATGGAGACCATACTGCTCTCAGACGACGATGTACAGATCGTCGGCGGGAGCAATTTTTATGACGAGGAGGCTGAATGAAGCAGGACATACGAGAAGAAAAAACCCATTATGAGCCCACGCGTTTCATGCTGCCGACCAGCCATTACGATAAACGGAAGGCCGACCGGGCAGTGGCGTTCATACAGTCGCTTAAACACACCAAGGGTGTCTGGGCGGGCAAACCGTTCATACTGTTTCCGTGGCAGGAACAGATCATACGCGACATATACGGGACCGTTAAAGAGAACGGCTACCGGCAGTTCAACACGGCGTTTGTCGAAATTTGTAAAAAGGCAGGAAAAGAATTGGCTCTGGACACGCCGATCTTTACCACAAAAGGCTGGAAAACCATGGGTACGCTGACCCTGGATGATAAAGTGTTCGATGAAAACGGCATGCCGTGCAATATCGTAGCGTTCAGTAAAGTGGACGATACGGAGCAGTGCTACAGGCTCGTGTTCCGTGACGGATCGCACATAGACGCGGGAGAGCGTCACCTGTGGAACGTGCAGGTAACGAACAACGGCAACCGTGACAAACTGTTTAGCACACGGGATATCTATGAGGCCACGTACGCCTACAGGCGCCGGCACGCGGGCTGCCGCGAAAACAGATCCGTTATACGCATACCCGTGGCAAAAGCGCTTTCAATGCCGAAAAGGGAACTCCCGGTGGACCCGTACATATACGGCTTATGGCTCGGGAACGGCAACGCGGTCAAACCGGAGATAACGGTGAGGACCTGCGACGCGCCCAGTTTTATCCGGCAGCTGCCTTACGCCATGTCTGCCTGCTGGGAACAGAAGGGCGGCGGCAGCTGGGTATACAGGATACCGGAGCTCAGGAAAATACTGCTGAAGAGCTTCAGGGATAAACACATACCGAATGAATACCTCTGCGCTTCAGCGGCGCAGCGGTGGGCGCTGCTGCAGGGACTCATGGATTCGGACGGCTGTGTGGGCAAGGTAAAGTCCCAGAGTACATACATAAGCACCATAAAGCAGCTGGCGTCGGACGTGCGTGAACTTCTGTGGAGCCTTGGCATAAAGAACTCCATGACTGATGAGCCGTCCGCCAGGTACGGGATACCTACGGGAGAGACGTTATATATAATACGGTTCACCGCGTTCGAGGATCATGACGTATCGAGACTGAAACGGAAATCCGAGCGCAAACGGGAACGCATACGCGAGACGCGTTCCTGTTTTCATTACCTGAAGGATATATATCCCCTGGATCATCCCGTGAAAATGCGGTGCATACAGGTCGACAGTCCCAGCCGCTGCTATCTGGCGGGCCGCTCTTTCGTGCCAACCCACAACAGCGAGCTCGCCGCCGCCGTGGCGCTGTACATGCTCTGCGCGGACCATGAGGAAGGCGCAGAGATCTACGGCTGCGCGAATGACCGGCAGCAGGCCAGCATCGTTTTCGACGTGGCCCGGGACATGGTCGTGCAGGCGCCTGTCCTCAAGGACCGTATCAAGATCGTTGAGTCGCAGAAGCGGCTGGTATACATGCCCACGCGGAGCATATACCAGGCGCTGTCCAGCGAAGTGGCGTCTAAGTACGGATACAACGTTCACGCATGCATATTCGACGAGCTGCTGGGTCAGAGCAACAGGAAGCTGTACGAGACCATGACCCAGGGCTCCGGCGCGGCAAGGAAGCAACCGCTGAACTTCGTCATCACCACGGCCGGCTCAGACCGGCACAGTATCTGCTACGAAGTGCACCGGAAAGCGATAGACCAGATCGAGGGCAGGAAATATGACCCTACTTTTTATCCCGTGGTATACAGCGCGCCTGATGACGCGGACTGGACCGACCCCGGGGTATGGCTGGCGGCGAACCCGTCTCTGGGCAGGACAGTGGACATCGAGTACTACAGGCAGCGCTGCCAGTCAGCCAGGGAGAATCCCGCGGAGGAGATACAGTTCAGGCAGTTCCACCTGTGCCAGTGGACCAACACGTCTGTCCGCTGGATGCCCATGGACAAGTGGGACGCCTGCGGGGATATGTATACCGACATCTCCCTCGAAGGGCGGCCGTGTTACGGAGGGCTCGACTTATCCTCCACCAGCGACCTGACCGCATTCGTTCTGGTATTCCCGCCGGACGGGGACGACGAGCGATACCGGGTCCTGCCTTATTTCTGGCTGCCCGAAGACACGCTGCAGCTGAGAGTCCGCCGCGACCACGTGTTTTATGACGTGTGGGCCAGGGAAGGCCATCTCCTGACCACGGAAGGCAATGTGGTGCATTACGGGTTCATCGAAAAGTACATCGTGGAGCTGGGTGAGCGTTTCAATATCCGTGAGATCGCCTACGACCGCTGGAACGCCACGATGATGGTGCAGGCGCTGCAGGATGACGGTTTCACCATGGTCCCCTTCGGGCAGGGATTCAGGGACATGAGCCCGCCCACCAAGGAGCTCATGCGCCTGGTGCTCGAGGGCTCGCTCAGGCACAACTCACACCCGGTGCTCAGGTGGAATATGGACAATGTGTTCGTGCGTACCGACCCCGCCGGAAACCTTAAGATCGACAAGGAGAAAAGCACGGAAAAGGTCGACGGCGCGGTGGCGCTGGTGATGGCGCTGGACCGGGCGATGAAGAACATGAACACAGGCGCCTCTGTTTATGATGAGAGAGGCTTTCTCATTCTTTAGGAGGACTATGTATGCCCAATAAACCACAAAGACCCTGCCGCTATCCCGGGTGTCCGGGCTTCTGCGTGCAGGGCCAGGTATTCTGCAGGGATCACATGATGTGGAGCAGTGACCGGCTGCGAGGCGGCGCCGATGCCAGGGGTTATGACGCTAAATGGCGCACAGCCCGGAAACGGTACTTAAACCGGCATCCGCTGTGCATCGAG
>JAFZLE010000309.1 GCA_017551645.1 Clostridia bacterium
CGGCGGATGCGCTCAAAAGGCAGTTTGGCGGTGTAGTAATGGATATCCGCGAATTCGCCGTCCAGGTTGACTTCTACCTTCTCCAGCGCGCGTCCGTACTTCTGGGTGCCGCGGTCTATGTAGGCCTGCTTTTCCTCAGCTGAGATCTCCTGATTGCATACAAACTCGATGTTAGACATGATCTTATCCTCCTTGTCGTATATATATTATAATCACCTGAACATACAAATTCCGTTGCATCTGCAACGGAATCAATAATTATTGTGTGTCAAAAGTCTTACGGTGTTTTTATTGAAGTCTATCAGGCCTTCTTCCCGCATCTTGCTCATCTCGCGGCTGACCGCCGTGCGGTTCGCGCCAAGATAGGCCGCGAGGCTCTCCCTGTCAAAGGGCAGATTTATCTCATCGCCCTGGCTGATGCTCAGAAGCGAGAACAGCGCCGACAGCTTGTCCCTGAGCGTCAGTTTGCTCAGCACCTGGATCCTGTCGTTCATGGAGAGCGTTTTCCTGCTGAGCATCAGCAAAAACCTGAAGCAGGGCGAGTATCTGAGCCGTTGGGCGCTCAGCCACAGTATGGTGCTGGGCTGTATCGCCTGTGCGTAGACCGGAGACTCCTGAGTGTTCTGTATGCAAAGGGATTCCGCGAAGCTCTGCCCCGGCTCGATCGTAGCCATTATCATGTGATGGCCGTTTATGTCGTCAGTCATCACCTGCACGCTGCCGCTAATCAAAAGCGCGAAGCGGGAAACGGGGCTGCCCAGTCTGATCACTGTCTCGCCGCGCGCGTATTCCTGCTGCCTGGCGTCGTAGTTTTTCAGTTCTTCTTCAGCCTCGGCATCGCTCATGCCCTCGAACAGAGGGTTTTGCCGTATGACTTTCAAAAGCGCGCCGTCAGTCATTTGATCCGCCTCATTTCAAGGTAAAACCTCTTTTCGTCCGCTTTACCCATGGAGAAAGCCTTGCGCGGAAGAACTCCCTGGCTTTTGATCGTGTCGAAGAGCTTGGATTTATCCATAACACCGATCATGATGCCAACTGCGGAAGGGCCGCCGCACAAACGGTAAAGCTCCTCACTGTCGTGTATATAGTCTATATCGCACCCGCTGTGCAACGGCAGATATTCATCCAGCCAGTTCTGCAAAGGGCTTACGGTGATGCAGTCGCCGCCTTCTACGGCAAAGCTCTTTTCGGCGCCGGCACAGATAAACTTTATGTCGTTTCCTTCCGCAAGCCGCATGCCGTGGGATCCGAGCCAGGAGCCGAATGAGTCGATCATGTCTTCAGCGTTTCCGCCGAACACGACCCTGTGTATCGGGTGGAAAATGAGCGCTTCGGAATGCGGGCTCACGATCTCGCACAGCGCGTAGCGCATGGGATGACTGCGCCTTTCGTCGGCGCCGAGTTTCGGCTTAAGCTCGACCCAGCAGCTTTTCGCGGCGGCAAGCGAATGGTTGCCGTCACCCACGGCGCATATAAACCCGTCTTTTTCGCCATTTATCCGCTCGATAAGTTTGGAGATCTCGCTTACGCTTTCCGGTTCGTCAAGCGCGTAGCCGGAAATGTGCCCGCCGTTCTGCATCAGTTGGAAGTCATAGAGCAGTTTATCGTTCGTGGCATATTTTTTAAGGCCCGCAATGCTGTCCTTGTCATCGTTCAGCAGCAGCATCACATGAGGGCATTCCAGCGTGGCGCCTCTTCTGATGTGCGTTCGGGCGGGTATCCTTTCAGGCACCGTTTTTTCGCTGGCCCGAATTGGAAGGCGGGTGCCTGGAGCGTAATCGTATTTTTCCAGGTCGACTTTTACGATAAGCCCCCATCTGTCACCCGAACCGATGCGCCTCCTGCACAGCACGAACCCGTTTTCAACTTTGGTCTTCACGGTACCGTCCGCAATATACCGGCGCATTGCCGCATGTATGCCGCTTATCCTGCCGTCAGCTTCATCTAGGTCTATCTCGGGCTGGATCAGGTGATAAGTGCTCGGCACGCCTTCCGTATACGCTTTTACCTTATCCCAGTATTCCCTGTTGGACGTATACTGGTCGCAGGCGATCACCGCCCAGCGGGTCATATCCACATTTTCAGCCGGGAGCAGTATATCCGCCGGCTCTATGCCGTGGACGAAAGATGTCTTTTTTCGCATGCTGCTTATATCCAAATCTCCTTTTTTCGCTATGAGCGCCTTTATCTTTTTGCCTTCGGATACGAACATCCGCTCGTGTTCGCTCATGAAGTTTTCGTACGGAAAGCCAGCGTGAAGGTCGTTTGTCTTTTCCGTTATCACGAAACCCGCCTCGGGAAAATACCCGAGCGAGGCGTCAAACAGCTCGTCGTCGTCCGTTTTGAACCAGATCTCACCCTCCGGAGCGAGAAAACTTCTGTAGTCCAACAGCCGCAGCGTGTGAGTGAGCCGGTGTTTCTGCTGGCGGTGACGCTTGGTCCACGGGTTCGGGAAAGAGATGATCACGCGGCTGACTGTGTCTTTTGCGTTCAGTATGCTTTTGATATTCTCTATCTCGTACAGGGTATATCTCAGGTTGTCGATCTCCCGCTTGCCTTCAAAACACTTTTGGGCGTTGCGCCTGGCTACGCCCAGCACGCTCAGGTTTATGTCGATACCAAGATAATTGATCTCCGGGTGCGCGAGCGCAGCCTGGCAGGTCGAAACGCCTTTCCCGCAGCCCAGTTCTACATATAAAGGCTGTCCCGGCCTTGCGAAAACACTTTTCCAGTTTCCGATGTGGCGCTCCGGATCGTCGATAAATATGCTGCTGGCCTCGAGCTCGCCCCTGGCCCATTTTTTGACACGCATCCGCATAGGTAGTGCCTCAGATGATCAGATGTATTTCGGGGTCCGCCCCGACGCGTACAGGATACTTGCTCCAGCCGATACCGCGGGATACGACCGCCAGCGTTCTGCCGAAACGCTTTTCGCCGGCGAGCAGCGCGAAATCAAATCTGGGCTCGTATCTGAGCAGCCCGTAACATGTAAATCCCAGCACGTTTATCTGCCCTCCGTGCGTATGGCCGCTGAGCAGCAGGTCAGGCTGTTCTTTAAGCAGCTCTCTGTGGGGGGCGTGCGTGAGCAGCACGCTGTAGCAGTTCCGGTCTAAAAGCTCTTTTACGTCCGGCTCGTGGGAATACCCGTCTTCCGTTCCGGCTACGCATATCCTGCCTCCGGAGGTCTCTATGCTGCGGGCGGCATTAAGCAGGTATTCGCACCCGTACCTGGAGTAAAGCGCGGCCTGTTCGTCTCTTTCGCCGTTAAAGCGCAGGTCGTCGTTGTTGCCGGGCACGGCGAATACGGGCTGCTTGGGAAACACGCGCCTGAGTTCCTCAAGCGCCGTTGTAAGACCCTCATCGTACTCAGCCATATCTCCGCCCAGACATATCAGTTCCGGCCGGGTATCGGCTGCCGCTTCAAAACAAATTCGCGCCATCTCACTGTGTGAAGGGCGCAAATGAAGGTCTGTCACAAAAAGTATTCGCGCGGGAGATTTCGCGTCCGTTATGCGGAGTTCCGGCTTCCCGTAAAGGCGCTTCCCAAGCTTTATTCCGCCTTTTGGTGCGGCAAAAAACGGTGTCATTCCTTGCCTCGCAGTTTCAGTACCGTGCGCGGCAGCGCGTCCTTGCTGTTGCCCCAGGGTTTGTCGGCGTTTTTATGGTCGAATTTCAGCGTGAACCACTCTATTTCCTTTTCTATGCGGGCAAGGTTGGTCATTTCCACTTCGTTCAGCTGGGATGTGAACCTTTCCAGTTCCTGGTCGCTCAACTGCTCGGGCGCGGCGTTTAACAGGCTGGTGTAGTGTTTCAGACAGAATCCCTTGCCGTTTTTCATCTGTGCCTGGAACGACGGATCCTTTTTCCACAGATAGATGGTCGTGTACAGGTAGCGTTCCATAGAGTTGTTGAGCCGGTCGCAAAGGATGCAGGAATCCGTTATCGCAGAATAATCGGTGCCGCTCTGGGGCTTTTTCCTGGCGAACAGGCCGCCCTTGGCAGGCATATTCTGTACCGCCATACGGGTCTCGCCGAGCCTCGCCATCGTCTGCTTAAGGTAAGTATGCGCCATAAGCGCCACGCCAAGGCGCTTGTCGCCTGCCATCATCAGCTTAAAGTGCCTCGCGCAGAAACCCTTCAGGTTTACCTCCTGCCTGACGTCAGGTTCCATGACGCTGCCGCCAGTAAACGACACCACATAGTTGTTTTCGTTTATTTCCCTGAGTTCGCACAGCGGGCACTCGCAGTCCGTCTTGAACGCGTCCCATACCGGTATGGTATCTATGTGCTGCTTCATACGCCTATCTCTCCCTCCACAGGTGTTTCCTCGTCCCTCGGAAGATCGTTAAGGTCCTCAAGCCCAAAGTGCCTCAGGAACTTGTCCGTAGTCGCGTACAGTATGGGCCTGCCCAGGGTCTCCTTTCTGCCGCACTCCTGTATGAGCCCCCTGGTCAGGAGCAGCTGCACGGAATAGTCGCACTTTACGCCTCTTACCGCTTCTATGTCGGATTTGGTTATAGGCTGCCGGTACGCGATAATCGACAGGGTCTCCAGCACAGCCTGGGAAAGCGTCTGCTTTTTTACGGGCTGAAGGAACATTTCCACATATCTCGCGTATTCGGGATTTATGGACAGCTGGATGTCGCCGCCGTGCCGGTTCAGGCGTATGCCCCTTTTATCAAGGAGGCAGCTTTCCCTGAGCTCGTCTATGGCGGGTTCGAGCTCCGCCCTTGTCAGGTTGAGCGCGTGGGCAAGCGCCTCGGCATTGACCGGCTCGCCCGCCACATACAGTATCGCTTCCAGCACTCCGCAAAGTTCTTTTATTTCCATAACAGCTTACTTCAATACCATTTCTCCAAAGTATTCCGGCCTGTGGTAATCCGGCCTTTGGGTCAGCACTTTTTTCCAGCAGCCGTAATGCTCGTGCAGCTCGGGACCGGAGCATTTATAGAAATTGCCTTTTATGACATCGCCCTCCGCAGGGATCTTCCCGAAGTTTTCCATGACCAGGCTCCACGGTATAAGGCAGCTCACCGCCCAGACCCTGCCGTCGTATTCGCTGCAGGTAACTTCGAACCCGCCGATGCTGTTTTTGTATACCTTGCGCCCGTATCTGTCGTTGCCTACGCCGACGTGGCATACGCCCCGCGGGTTGATCTCAACGTTTATGTATTTTGGGGTCTCCTCCGGAAACGGCGAGAAGAAGAACTCAACGCAGCTGTCCATGCAGGGCATGCCGCCAAACTCTGTCTCTTTCGCCATTATCGGGCTTTCGCAGGCGTACATCAGCAGGAACAGTCCCTTGTCGTTCCAGCCGCACGCGGCGGAGCAGGGAAACCTTTCCGGATACACGTCAAACCATGGATATTCGTTTATATCTTCAAAGCCGATGCCTGCCCAGGCTTCGGCCATGCCGGCAGGATCGAAAGCACCGGCAAATGGATACGGCGCCGCGGCGTTCAGACGTTTGATCTCGTACATAATTACATGCCTCCCTGATTCAGCGCTTCAAGGATGTTCCATATGCCTTCCAGGTCTTCTCTGGAAGAATAAGTAAGCACCAGCCTGCCCCGGTTCTCATCACCGTCCACGCGCGCCTTTACGCCGAAGGCTTCCCGCGCCATTTTTTCCACGCGCTTGATCTCCGACGATTTGGGCGGCTTTTTCGCTTTCCCCGGAAGCGTGCCCAGCTGCGCGGCTTTTTCTATCTGCCTGACGTTATAACCCTGTTTCACGGCTTCCCTGGCGAGCGTTATCTGCAGCTCAGCCGGCAGACCCACAAGCGCGCGGGCGTGGCCCGCGGTGAGGCTCCCGTCAAGCACGAGCTGCTGCACTTCGGGCTCGAGCGTGAGCAGGCGCAGTGTATTTGTGACCTGGCTGCGGCTTTTGCCCACCGCTTCCGCCGTTTCGTCCTGCGTAAGGTCGCATTTCTCCATAAGAGTCTTCAGACCCTGCGCAGTCTCTATCGGGTTAAGCTGCTGCCGCTGTATGTTCTCGATGAGCGCGCTCTTCAAGCGGGTCATTTCGTCCCAGGAGCGAATGATTGCGGGGATCGTGGTCTTGCCCGCCAGGCGCGACGCCCTGAAACGGCGCTCGCCCACCACTATCGTGTACCTGTCGCCTTTGGGATGCACTATTATCGGCTGTATCACTCCTACAGAGGCGATGGATTCAGCCAGTTCCTGCAGCGCGTCCTCGTCAAAGCTCTTTCGGGGCTGCGCGGAGTTGATGTCGATATCGTTCAGGGATATCTCCCTTATTTCCTCCCCTGCCGCCTCGCTGCTGCGCAGTGAGTCATCCTCCTGGTCTATCTGCGAAAATAAGGCGTCCAGGCCACGTCCAAGACCGTGCGCGGATGTGCGTTTACTCATATGTCAGCCCTCATTTCTCTTTATAAGCTCGTCCCCAAGCCTTGAATACGCCGCCGCGCCCGTACAGTTCGCGTCATATACCTGTATGGGCACGCCGTGGCTGGGCGCCTCGCTTAAACGTACGTTTCTGGGAACAACGGTAGAGAACACCTTGCCCTTAAAGTGCTTTTTGACTTCGCTTACCACCTGAAGGCCCAGATTGGTGCGTCCGTCCAGCATGGTAAGCACAACGCCTTCCACGTCAAGCGCCGGGTTCAGCCTTTTCCTGACCAGCGTCAGCGTGTTCATAAGCTGCCCTACGCCATCCAGCGCGTAATACTCGCACTGTATCGGTATAAGCACGCTGTTCGCGGCGGTGAGCGCGTTGATAGTGAGCAGCCCCAACGAAGGCGGAGAATCGATGAATATGTAATCATATTCCCCGCTGACCGAGTTGAGTGCGTGTTTGAGTACTTCTTCACGGTGTTCCTGCATCACGAGTTCGATCTCGGAGCCCGAGAGATCCACACTGGAAGGCAGTACGCTCAGCGCTCCGAAACGCGTGCGCCTTATCGCTTCCTTCGCGGAGCATTCGCCGCTCATCACAGAGTACAGGTTATATCCGTTCTTAACGGTCACTCCGAGGCCGCTGGTGGCGTTGCCCTGGGGGTCAAGGTCCACCAGAAGCACGCGCCTGCCTTTATCCGCGATGGCGGAAGCCAGGTTGACCGCCGTAGTGGTTTTGCCCACGCCGCCTTTTTGGTTGGCGACCGCTATTATCTTCGCCAATGTTTCCCTCCGTTATACATTAAGCTCCTGCCCGTGCAGTTTCAGCCATTTTCGCCAGACGTCATAATCCGGCATGCGTTTACGGACCTCATCCCAGAAAGCTTCGGAATGGTTGAACACTTTCAGATGCGCCAGTTCATGTATCACTACGTATTCCAGGCATTCGGGAGGAGCGAGTATCAGCTTCCAGTTGAAATTCAGATTCCGCTTCGCGGAGCACGAGCCCCAGCGCGAGCGCTGCTGCCTTATCGTCACCCTGCCGTATGTTTCCCGAAAGCTCGGCGCCCATCTGGCAAGCGCGGCATTGATGTCATTTAAGGCGAGCCTGGACAGATATCCCCTGAGCAGCGCCTTTATCCTCGACGGGTCGTCGGTACTCGAAAACACGGTGACACCGTTCCCGTCAACGGTCACATGCCCCCTGCCGGAGCGCTCCACGCACAGAGGTATGCGCGCGCCTCTGAACAGTATCGTGCCCGGAACGCGGTTTTCCGCTTCGTCCATGCGCTTTTGAGCGCTGCGCAGTTCGTCCAGATGCTCTGTTACAAAACGGTCGGCCAGCCTTACGCTGCACCCTTTTGGCGCATAGAGCCTGATCTTACCCATGGGGAGCGCCTGCAGCAAAAGCGACGATCTGTTCTTAGCGCAGATAAGCGTGTATTCGAGGCTGAGCGAACCTTTTCTGACAGTCCGTATCACAGCCGTTCTTCCGCTTCTTTCGCGGAAGTCACCAGCGCCGCGGCTTTGTCCTCATCCTGAAGCAA
>JAFZLE010000310.1 GCA_017551645.1 Clostridia bacterium
AAAGCACGAAAAAATTGCAGAAACCCGCAATCTGCATTTTATCATTTTAAGCCCTCATTTGTCTACAATTGTTACAAATATTTATAGAATATTTACACAAAGCGCAACATTCTGCCCATGAAAGGCGCAAAAACCATTTCCATCTCATTTCTTGCGGAAAATTCTTAACAATTTTACGGTAAATTAACGCAAGTTTAATGCAGGATTTTACTCATAAACGGCGCTTCTGCATATTAGGACCCTGTTTTACGGCGCGCGGCAATAATTCTATTGCCTTTTGCCCGGTTTGGGAGTATGATGGTCAGCGCAGCCGGGTAAGGCGCCCCGCATTCAGTCCATACGCGGGCCGGCCCCGGCATGACCAGGCAGACCACACCATTAAACAGGAGGAACACGAGCATGTCAGCTTCCCCGTTCGCTTACCGCGGATTCATGTTGGATCCCGCCCGGCACTTTATCCCGCTCAACGAGGTGCTTAAACTCATCGACGCCGCTTCAAAACTGGGCATGAACCGCTTTCACTGGCACCTCACCGACGACCAGGGCTGGCGGCTTGAGATAAAGCGCTATCCCCTGCTCACCAAAGTGGGCAGCGTAAGGGGCAGGTCCTGCTTCTGGGGCGAAAGCGAGACCGAGAACAACTGCGGCTGCTATACTCAGGACGATGTGCGCCGCACGGTGGAGTACGCCCGGGAGCGCGGGATAGAGATCGTGCCCGAGATAGAAGTGCCCGGCCACGCCAGCGCCATGCTGGCGGCGTACCCGCAGTACGGCTGCCGCAGGCAGGACGGGGACAGGATAATCGAAAAACCCTATCCTTATGAAGTGCAGACCATCGCGGGCGTGTTCCCTTCCCTGATCTGCGCCGGGCGGGACGACTCCGTGGAGTTCCTGGAAAACATACTTGACGAGGTCACCCGGCTTTTCCCCGGGCCGGAAGTGCACATAGGCGGCGACGAGGCAGTCAAAATGCACTGGCGCCGGTGTCCCGACTGCCAGAGGCGCATGAAGGAGCTGGGCCTCACGGATGAAAACCAGCTGCAGAGGTGGCTGGTGATGCGTATAGGCGCGTTTTTGAACGCCCGGGGCAAAAGATCGATCGTATGGAACGAGTCCCTGGCGGGCGGCATGCTTCCCCATCATTTTATAGTGCAGCACTGGTGGGGCAACGATAAGGAGACCGCCCAGTTCTTAAGCGAGGGCGGCCAGGTGATAGTTTCCGACGTGGACAGGTACTACATAAGCCGGCCCTACTGTTTTTCAGGCATAAACGACATAATCCACGCGCCGCGGGTGCCCGCCTACGCCGAAGGGCACGAAGAAGGCCTGCTCGGGCTGGAAAGCCCGCTGTGGGGCGAAAGGATAACCAATCCCGCCCGCGCGGAGTACATGCTGTTCCCGCGCCTGGCGCTGGTAGCCATGAAAGCCGCGGGCGATCCCCGCGCCGACGCCGAGGACAGCGCCGTAACCGCGCTCAGGGAATACCGGGACGCGCTTGACGGCATCAACTGGGCGCCCGAGGACGTGTGGGAGATGTCCCCCGAGAGCAAAGCTGCCGCCCGCGCGGAGAACGAAAAAAAGAACCTCCTGCCCGGCATGCCCCGTGTCATAGAGATCTGCGACCGCATAATAGAGCTGGAAGCCCTGGAAAAGCTCACCTATCGTATAGGTATGCCTCTCTCCTTTGCCAGACAGGTGTGGGACGTGAGCTTCAGCTGTCTGCCCGATTACTGCGGCGGCGTGACCGCCGATCCCTCTAACGGCGCGGAAGAAATGAACGCCCATCTGCGGCTGGCGCTCAAAAACAGGGATTCGGGAGCCTGGCGCGGCAAGCCGGAAGACATCTGGCTCGATACCATGAAGAGTTTCTCCCGCTTCGTGAACGAGCACTTTAAGCAGTACGGCTATTACGGCTTCGACAGGGGTTTCTGGACCACGAGACAGGCGGAAGCCAAGCTGTTCCGCATAGGCGAACTGGAATACGAGCTGACCGAAAGCAGCGAAGGCGGCCGGGGCGTGGCGCTGCACATCCCCTCCGACGCCGTGCTGGAGCCGGACAGGCTGAACGACTCGGTCAGGCGGGCGCGGGAATTCCTGAAACAGTACTATCCCGACCGGCAGGACTGCCCGTTCACCCTGCACAGCTGGCTGCTCGCTCCGCAGCTTAAAACACTGCTGCCGGAAGACAGCCGCATTCTCCGGTTCAGGCGCGCCTTCGATATCACCGATACGGAAGAAGACTGCCTGGAAGGCGTGATGGGCTGGGTGTTCGACATGCCCCGCGAACAGCGCGCGAAGGAATTTGTCTCCCTGGTGCCCGAAAACACCCGCCTGCAGAAAGCCCTTAAGCGCTTCCTGCTGGACGGCGGGAAGGTGACAGGCTCCTGGGGAACGCTGAAAAGGGAATTTGAATGATATAAGATAAGAACGGGCAGCCCTGCGGCTGCCCGTTCTTTCCTTTTATAAATCCGTCTTTTATAAATGCGTCAGACGAAGCTTCCTATAAGTATGCGGATGCCTATGGCGATCAGTATTACGCCGCCCAGTATCTGAGCCTTGCCCGCCAGGCGCACGCCGAAGCGCCTGCCCAGCGCGACCCCCATAATGCACATGCCGAAGGTGACCAGGGCTATGATGCCCGCGGCGCCCAGCGCCCTTAAGGGGGAATAGCCCAGCTGCAGCAGGGCAAACCCGCTGGAAAGCGCGTCCAGTGAAGTCGCGACGCCCTGCATGAGCAGCGCGCCGATGCCCAGCGCAGCCTGCTTTTCATCCGGGGCACCCCGCAGGCCCTCCCAGATCATTTTGCCGCCGATCCAGAACAGCAGAGCCGCGGCTATGTAAGGCACTATATCTGCAAGCTGCTTTATGCCCCTTTCGGCCAGGAGCATGCCGCCGTAGCCGGCAAGGGGCATTATGAACTGGAAAAAGGCGAACGTGCCCGCGATCAGCAGGCGCCTTGAGCGCCGCATATCCGGCTCGTTCAGACCGTTTGCCAGCGAAACGGAAAACGCGTCCATCGCCAGGCCCAGGCCCAGCAGCGCGCTGGTGAGTATGAAATCAAACATCCGTGTCGTGCTCCCTGTCAGTTCTGCCGGCGTATGTATCGCGCCGTTTTATGATGATACAGGCGCAAAAAGGCAGCCGATAAACGGCGCGCGTCCGAAACGCGCGCATATAACAGGCGAGGAAGTTCCCCGCCTGTCGGTTACCTGTTAAAGTAGACCAGTTCGTCCTCGGGTTTTTCGGCGGGCTCCCGGGTGAGCTCCGTGAGCGTCAGGCAGTCCCGCCCGTGCACCGCGCTGAATCCCGCTTCGCATTTGGCGGTGACCATCACCCATTCCGCTTCCTTGGGGCGCTTCTGGGCGTAGCGGCAGATAAAGCCTATGCCGCCCACGTCCGCGGCGCAGCAGGTCATGGCGTATCTGCCCAGCAGGTAGCTCCTGGGAGGCAGGTCGTCCACGGTGAACGCCTGGGCCTTGATCCTGACGGTCCGCCCGTCGTACCTGTCCGCGTGCTCCATGCAGTCGATATACCAGATGCCGAAGTCTTCATCCTTTATCTCTATGACTTCGCTCTTCATGTCGTAGGGCAGGTCCTCCTCCCCCACGCCGTCGTCCGCGGAGCCGTCCACATTCTCAAACAGCAGGTTGCAGGTGTTGTTCATGGCCTTGATCATGCGGCGGAAGCGGCTTTTCTCCGTTTTTTCGTCGCAGCGGTTGAATATCACCAGGTCAGCCAGCTTGGGCGCCTCGCTCATGAGCACCCGCATGTTGGTCATGTAGCTGTCGAAGGTGGTGGCGTCTATAAGCGTCACCATCTGCGCCAGCTCCCACTCGGAAGGTTTTTTGACCTTGAACAGGTCCTCTATCCCCCACACGCTGTTGTACTCTATTATTACACGCTCCGGCATATACCTGCGTTCCATGGAGGCCAGGTTGTTGGAGGTCAGGTCTTCCTTTTCCTCAACAAGCTCCAGCACCGCGTTGGACTTTCTGAGCAGCTGCTTGTCCAGCTCCTCTATGCCCTCTTCGCACATGATTATCAGCGTGCGCTCACCGGAAGAGAAGTTCTCGTCCTCCAGCATGCTCTTTATGAGGCTGGTCTTGCCGCTTTCCAGAAAGCCCGTGACCAGGTATACCGGGGTCTTGTACTCGTTCGCGCCCTGTGACATCATTTACCTCTAAATCTTCAAAAGCTCCAGTATGTTTTCGCGCTTCAGGCCCACGCCTATCACGCACAGCCGGCCGGTGTAGTCCGCGCCGCCCTCCCGGATCTCGCTTTCGCCGGGGGTGTAGTCGAAGTGGATCCACCTGCCGTCGGTGGTGGGCATTATGCCCTTCATGCGCAGCACAGCGCCGTACTTTTCCTCATTCTCCAGCTCTTTGAACGCGTTTTTAAGCACTTCCACGTCCAGTTTCGCGGCGGTCTCCAGCCCAATGTCGTCGAATATCTCGTCCGCGTCGTGCTCGCCGTCGTGATGATGG
>JAFZLE010000038.1 GCA_017551645.1 Clostridia bacterium
CCCGCCGTCAACCCCAGCCAGGAGATCATCGCCCGCTGCGATTTCTTCCATGACATAATGGACTATATGGACGTTTACAACAAGTACTGGATGGAGATCCGCTCTTAAAAAACGCTGTACAGACCAAATTCGGGGTGGGATCGGAAAGGACGCGTCCTTGCGGTCCCGCCCCGAACTGACGATACTCAGCCTGACGATCCCTGTTTATGGAGGCAAAGATGCTCGACAAGATCACCAGCGCGGTAAATGAATTCGTGGACAAGCTGCCCAAAACGGTGACCCGTATCGCTGCCGCCCTGTGCGTACTGGCGATAGGGTACCTGGTGCTGCGCCTGGGCAGGATAGTGCTCAAAAAGATATTCAAAAGCTACCGGCAAAAGCACGGCGTGAACACCAGGGGGGACACCGTCCAGACCCTGAGCATGAGCCTGTTCAATATCGTGATGTATTTTGCCATAGCGCTCACCGCGCTGAGCACCCTGGGAGTGGACGTGGCCAGCCTGATCGCGCTGGCGGGCTTCAGCGGCTTTGCCCTGGCTTTCGGCTGCCAGACGCTGATAAAAGACATCATCAGCGGCATGTTCCTGTGGCTTGAGGGCAGCTGCAACGTGGGCGACATAGTCACCGTGGCGGGGCAGACCGGGCGCATAGAGAACGTGGCGCTCAGGACCACCACCTTAAGGGCGGTGAACGGCTCAGTGTACGTGATCCCCAACGGGGAGATCCGCACGGTGATGAACATGACCAGCGATTACCGCTGCGCGGTGGTGGACATCACCATAGCCCACGGGCAGGATTACGAAAAGGCGCTGGAAGTGCTTAAGGACGCCATGCGCCAGACCAACGAGGAGTTCGACTTCATCACCGAGGATCCGGTGGTAAAGGGCTATATCTCCATGGACAGGGGCGCCGCCACCTGCCGCATCGAGTGCTTCTGCTCGGTGGACAAATGCTGGGAACTGGAACGCGGCATACGCCTGCGGGCGCTTACCGCGCTGGCGGATGCGGGTATAAAGCCTTAAAAAAACAAAACCCGGGGCGTGCATGCGCCCCGGGAAAATAACAGACATATAAACGGTTCAAGAAGGGGCTGGCGTCACAGCTCCTTCTGTTTTTCTGCGCAGAAATCCAGCATGTCCTTTGGATTGGTCTTGGCGTTGACTTTTCTGAAAATGCCCAGGAGCAAACCGTTTTCGTCAATAACGAAGCTTGAGCGTTCCGTGCCCATGCTCTTTTTGCCGTACATGGTCTTTTCCTTCCACACTCCGTATGCTTCGTGGGCGGTCTTTTCCGGGTCGGAGAGCAGGGGATAGGGGAGGGAGTACTTTGCCTTGAAGCGCGCGTGGGAAGCGGCGCTGTCGCGGCTTATGCCGACTATCTCGTAACCAAGCTTCGCGAATTCTTCGTACAGCTCCCCATAGCCCTGAGCCTGACAGGTGCAGCCGGCGGTGTTGTCTTTGGCGTAAAAGAACACGATAAGCTTTTTGCCGGCGAAGCCGGAAAGGGAACGCGTATTGCCGCCGTCATCCGGAAGGGAGAACTCCGGGGCGGGGGATCCGATCTTGAGTTCCATGCCGATACCTCCTTTTCCGATAATATACCACGTATCCGGGTTTTAATCAAGCGCGCGGCAGAAAAAGGGGAGCCTTGCTTTAAACAAGGCTCCGCAAAAGGGCATATAGGCCGGCATCGTTTCCGCCTTAACGCGTTTACAGCATCCCGAGTTCCCTGAGCCGTATCTTTGCCGCGAAGTCGCTCACCCGGAAAGCTGCGGCGGTGTAGATGACCAGGTCGTCTTTCTCGTCGGGAGTCTCGGGCTTGCCCAGGCGCTCGCACAGCTTTTTTACCGCGCTTTGGGGCATGAGCAGCGCGGAAGCGGAGCGGTTGGCCTGATACTCGATCAGCCTGCGGCGGGACAGCCGGGCGGCGTCCTCGCTGATGCTGCGCAGGTTGTCGCGGCCGCACATCATGTAACCGTTAAGCGCTTTGCCGCTCTTTTTAAGGGAGTTGTAGTACATACCGTGCCACAGGGCGTGGCCTACCTCGTGCGCCAGGGTATAGCGCAGGCGGTCGTTCTGGTTGGCTTCAAGCAGCTTCTTTTCCAGTACTACGTCGCCTTCTTTGGCAGATATGTACTCCGCGCGGTCGCGCCTGGGGTCGTACACGGGGAAGAGGAGGGTGTCCTCAAAAAGCATCGCGCCCAGCACGCTGAAGTTGCAGGACATGTTCTCGTACACGAGCCTGAGCCCCATCTGGTTTACGGCGAAATCGTCTATGTTCAAAGGATGGAGGTCGCGGGCGACGCCTTTGTCAAAACGGGCGACCAGGTCGTCGCAAAACTCATCGATAAACGCGCTGCTCAGATACGGCACGCACGCGGGATCCGTCTCAAAATTGATGTACATACTACTTACCCTTCCTCTGTCTTAATTCTTCCAGCATCTTTACCCAGTCGTCTTTGTCCGCGTTCAGGCTTCTTACGGTGCGCAGCGCGCTGCAGATATAGCTGTTGCTGCTTATGTACTCGTTAAGGTCGGGGGATATCTCGCCCCGGTTCTGACCCGCCAGGTCGAACATGGTCTCAGTCTCTTCCGGACTCAATCCGGCTATGGAGGCGAACCTGCGCAGCTTGTTCAGCCCGAAGGCGCTGCGCCTGCCCCGCTCCACGTCTGACAGATACATGGGGGAGATCTCCAGTTTCTCCGCCGTCTCCCTAAGACTCATGCCCCTTTTGAGACGCATGCGGGCGATGAAGCCTCCGAAACCCTGCCTGTCCATAAAGCCCCCTCTTTCGTGTACACACACATTATAACGATACGAATAGTATTTGTCAATAACTATATTCGATACTAATAGTATTAATTTTTCGTAAAACGGGTTTACAGCCCTATGGGAAAATGATATAATGTGCACAAACGGTAAAGGGGCGGCGCATATGGACAGGCATTCCGC
>JAFZLE010000311.1 GCA_017551645.1 Clostridia bacterium
AGCCGGAGCCCATGGCGATGATCACATGCTCGGCGTCCTTGGCGCCCACGTAGTCGAACAGCTGGTACTTGCGGCCGGTAAGCTTGCTTACCTGCTTCATGCACTCCTCGACGATGGCGGGAGCGGCCAGGTAGTTCTTGTTGGCGGCTTCGCGGCCCTGGAAGTAGATGTCCGGGTTCTGCGCGGTGCCCGCCTGGTGGGGATGCTCGGGATTCAGCGCCCTGGCGCGGAACTCTTCCACCTTGTCCCAGGGCATGAGCTTGGCGATGTCTTCGTAGGCGATGTCCTCGATCTTCTGGATCTCGTGGCTGGTGCGGAAACCGTCGAAGAAGTGGAGGAAGGGCACGGAGCTCTTAAGGGTGGCCAGGTGGGCTACCAGCGCCATGTCCTGGGCTTCCTGCACGGAGTTGCTGGCCAGCATGGCGAAGCCCGTCTGGCGGCAGGCCATGACGTCGCTGTGGTCGCCGAAAATGGACAGGGCGTGATACGCCAAAGCTCTGGCGGATACGTGGAACACGCAGGGCAGCTGCTCGCCCGCGATCTTGTACATGTTGGGGATCATCAGCAGCAGGCCCTGGGAAGCGGTGAAGGTGGTGGTCAGCGCGCCCGCCGCCAAGGAACCGTGCACGGCGCCCGCCGCGCCCGCTTCGGACTGCATCTCGGCGATCCTTACCTTCTGGCCGAACAGGTTCACACGGCCCTGCGCCGCCCACTCGTCGGCCACTTCAGCCATGGGAGAGGAAGGAGTGATGGGATAGATGGCCGCCACATCGCTGAACGCATACGCGATATGGCTGACGGCGGTGTTGCCGTCCACTGTCTTTTTGATGCTCAAGACGAAAACCTCCCTAAAAATATATAAGAATCAATACCGTTTGCCGCGCCTGTGGGCACAGCTTCACACGGTAATAATTATAGTAGTTTTTGGAAAGGATGTCAAGCGCGAGCGGTCATTGGTTATTGGTCGATTGTCACGGGACGGAGACCCCCGTAGCGGCCATGTGGTGTTCGCAGCTCTGGAAGCCCACTGGGCTTCCATTCACTACTGCTCACACGGCCTCAAGGCCGCCACCGTCCCGTGTTTGCGCGTCACCGGATCAGGTACGTGGAGCCCATAGGGCTCCGCTACGGTTGACGGCGGGTGTGTCCGTAGCGGCGTTCACGCCGCCATATCGCTCAGCGGTAGATGAAGGAATACAGCGCGCGGCGGTTGGCGTCAAAGTCCACGCCGCGGAGCATTGTCCCGTCATTGGACCTTTCTTCCCTGTACGTGCCCTGCACGGGCAGCGTGAACGTGCCGGCGCCGCTCAGGCCTTCCCCGAGCAGTATCCGCATGCCCAGGGCCATTATCGTGTTCACGTCCAGGTTGATCTGCATCACGTCCATGGAGGCGAAAAGCAGGTCCAGCAGCTCCAGCATGCCCCGGGTCTTGAGCTTTGCCATGAGCAGGTTGAGCGCGTTCCTCTGGCGCCCGGCCCTGCCCAGGTCCCCGTCCCCGGTGCTTACGCGGGCGTAGGCCAGCGTCTGCGCGCCGTTAAGATGTATCTTCTTTCCGCCGTTTTCGGGCAGCGCGGCGGACTTGTCCGGCACCGCCCTGTTTATGGCGGCGGCCTCCTCTTTGGTGAGGTCCGCCTCTATGCCGCCTATTTTGTCCACCAGATGCGCGAAGCCCGTAAAGTCCACTACGACATACCCGGTGATGTTCATGCCGAAGTTCTCGTTCACGGCCTTTACGGCGAGCTTCGCCCCGCCGTAGGCGTACGCCGTGCTGAGGCGGCGGCCTTTGCCCGCGATGACGGCTTCCGTATCGCCCAGGAGGGAAGTGAGCTTGACTGCCCCGGTGGACTTGTTCACGGAGCAGATGATCATGGTGCCCGCGCGGGACGAGGCGGATATTTCCAGCGAGTTCACGCCCAGGAACAGTATGTTCACCCAGCTTTCGTCAAGCCCGGGCGTCACCGCCAGGTCGTTTACCGTGACCGAGCCGGGCGCGATATCCCCTCCCGTATCCGCGAAAGCGGACGGGACGGGCATCACGGCCAGTATGAGCGCCGCGGCGAAAATGCGTTTTATAAGGCTGCTATTGATCACTTTGGATATCCTCCCTGCCGCGCCAAAGCGGGTATTTGTCTAAGCCAATGATACGCCTGCCCGGGCGCAAAGTCAAGCGCGGCGCGGTCTTGCGCTCCTTCCCGCGGTATGGTACAATAGCCCCATGATTCTTGCTAAGCGAGGTGTTTTGTATGGCCATATCGGAAGAGCTGCTCAGGAAATACGCCGCACTGATCGCGCGCACGGGCGCCAACGTGCAGAAGGGCCAGGTGGTGAGCCTGACCGCGGCGGTTGAGATAAGCGCGTTCGCCGCGCTGGTGGCGGAGGAGTGCTACAGGGCGGGCGCGAAAAAGGTGAACATGGAGTGGATGAGCGACGCGCAGAAGCGCCTGGACTTCACCTACGCGGACGAGGAAACGCTCTGTGAGGTGCTGCCCTGGGAGGAAGAAAAATTAAAGCAGATGACAAAAGACCTGCCCTGCCGCATATTCATCGCCTCCGGGGACCCGGACGCCATGGCGGGCATAGACCCGGGCAGGATAGCCGCCGTGGGCCGCGCCCGGGGCAAGGTGATAAAGCCCTACCGCAGCCTGATAGACGGCAAACACCAGTGGGTGATCGCGGCGTATCCCTCCGAAAAGTGGGCGGAAAAGTGCTTTCCCGGCGACCCGGACAAAGTGGACAAGCTCTGGGACGCCATCCTGAAGACCGTGCGCGTGAGCGAGGAGGGCGACCCGGTGGAGGCCTGGAACGCCCATACCCAGTTCATACAGGATAAGGCGGAGTGGCTGAACGGACAGGCGTTTTCTTCCCTGAAATATAAAAGCGCCAACGGCACGGACTTTTCCGTGGAGCTGATCCCCGGGGCGAAGTGGGAAGGCGCGGGCGTGACCAATCCGTTGAACGGCGCGTTCTACATCCCCAACATGCCCACGGAGGAGATATTCACCACCCCCATGGCGGGCAGGTGCGAGGGGACGCTGGTGGCTGTAAAGCCCCTGTCCCTGCACGGGCAGCTGGTGGAGGAGTTTTCCGTGACGTTCAAAGGCGGCAGGGCGGTCTCCTGCACGGCGAAAAAGGGGCAGGAGCTGCTGGAAAAGACCATCCGCATGGACGAGACCAGCTGCATGCTGGGCGAGGTGGCGCTGGTGCCCAAGGAGAGCCCGGTGAACCAGTGCGGCATACTGTTTTACGAGACGCTGTTTGACGAGAACGCCTGCTGCCACGTGGCGCTGGGCGCGGGCTTTAAGGAAGTGCTGCCGGGCGGCGACGGCATGACGGTGGAGGAAGCGCAGAAAAAGGGCGTGAACGACTCCATCATCCACGTGGACTTCATGGTGGGCGCGGACGACCTGGATATTGACGGCATCAAGCCCGACGGGACGGTTGTGCCCGTGTTCCGCAACGGAACGTGGGCGTAAAACCGTATCCGCATAGCCTTACATAAAAGGAGGAAGCATATGTACGTGCCCGACGAAAAACGCTATTCCGACCCCGGCTTTTACCGCAGGTGCGGCAGAAGCGGCCTTATGCTGCCCGCCGTATCCCTGGGGCTGTGGCACAATTTCGGCGAGATAACGCCCTTTAACCAGCAGCAGAGCGTGCTGCGCGCGGCTTTCGACTGCGGCGTCACCCACTTCGACCTTGCCAACAACTACGGCCCGCCCTACGGGGAGGCGGAGCGCAATTTCGGCAAGCATATGGATACGGACTGGCACACCCACAGGGACGAGCTGGTGATATCCACCAAGGCGGGCTACGACATGTGGCCGGGCCCCTACGGCGACCACGGCAGCAGGAAGTACCTGGTGGCCAGCCTGGACCAGTCCCTAAAGCGCATGCACCTGGACTATGTGGACATCTTCTACCACCACCGCCCCGACCCGGACACCCCCATAGAGGAGACCATGGGCGCGCTGGACTACATAGTCAGAAGCGGGCGCGCGCTGTACGCGGGCATATCCAACTACTACGACCCCGAACAGGCCCGTACCGCCATAAGCACGCTCAAAAGCCTGGGCACGCCCATGCTCATCCACCAGCCCAGCTATTCCATGTTCAACCGCAGGATAGAGGGCGGGCTGCTCGACGCGCTTGACGCGGAAGGCGTGGGCGTTATCGCCTTCGCGCCACTGGCGGGGGGACTGCTGGCGGGGCGGTACCTAAACGGCATACCCGCAGACTCCCGCGCGGGCAACGACCCCCGTTACCTGAAGCCGGATTCCATTACGGAGGAGAAGGTCAGCAAGACCCGCCGCCTGAACGAGCTGGCGTTAAAGCGCGGGCAGACGCTGGCGCAGATGTCCCTTAAATGGGTGCTCAGGTCGGGCAAAGTGACTTCCGCCCTGATAGGCGCGAGCCGCCCCGAGCAGGTAAGGGAGAACGTAAAGGCCCCCGCCGGCCCCGACTTCACGCAGGAGGAGCTGGACCTGATAGACGGGATACTCGCTTAGGGCGAAACAAAAACCGCCGGAAGGCGGTTTTTGTTTCGCTTTGCGTTTTTACTTTCCCCGTTCACTCATGCAGCAGGCGTTCCCTTTTCAGGGCTTCCTTTTTGCCGTGGATCCGGCCCAGCGCATACATGAGCAGGGTCGCGCAGAGCAGGTTGATCCACCCGAGACGGGACGGATTGTACGTGTTGACCACGCCGATCAGCAGATTTGCCCCGCCGACCGCGCTGAGCCATTTGCCGATCTTGTCCAGATGGCTGATGCGGGAGTCGATGTCGGAAAACAGGTCGAAGGCTCCGTCCGCCGTCTTTTTGCGGAAGTAGATCCACATGACCATACGGCCGATATACTCCGCGCCGGTCTCCTTCATGAACGACAGGTAAGCCTCGTCATACGGGTGCATCTCCAGCCGGACGCTGTATTCGCCCGGCTCGCACCGGACAAAGTGATAGGTGCAGAACCCGACGCTCTCCAGCACCCATCCGTTCATGGCCATCTCGTTCAGCCAGTCTTCTTCTTTTTCAAAATCCCAGATCCAGAACCACTTTTTTATGGTCTTCCTGCTTTCCATGCTCATTCCTCCCCCAGTATCCTTTCACCGTTGTCCGCCAGTTCCCGAAGCCTTTCCACCTCGGCGCGCAGGACTTTAAGGCCCTTTTCCGTCAGCCGGTATTCCTTCCGCCTGCTGTCCTCATCGGACGGGAGCTGGATGATCCAGCCCTTTGCGCTCAGCGCGTTCAGCGCGCCGTACAGGGTGCCGGCTGCCAGGCGGACCCGCCCGCCGGACAGTTCCTCCGTCAGCTGCATGATGCCGTAGCCGTGCCGCGGCCTGACCAGTGACAGGAGAATGTAATAGCTCGCTTCCGTAAGCGCGAATCCCTCCGCCATATCATCACCTCCATAGTGCCCCGATATAACGGTATCCGATATATCGTATGCTGATTATATCGCCTCGCGATATATTTGTCAAGCCCTTCCGAAAAAAAACCTGCAGAAAAAATAAAAACCGCCCAAAGGCGGTCTTTTACGCACGGGGGGCTACTGTTCCCGTATCTCCTTAAACGCCTGTTTGAGCAGCAAAGCGGCTTCGTCTTCCAGAAGGCCGCCGTCACAAATGCAGAAACCCGGGAAGGCGGGGTCCTCGGGTATGCGGTACACGCTGCCGCAGCAGCCGTACTGACTATCCTTAGCCGCATACACCAGGCGGCTGATGCCGCTTAAGGCTAAAGCGCCCGCGCACATGGGGCAGGGCTCCAGCGTAACGTACATAGTCGCGCGTTTGAGCGCGTACCTGCCCGCCTGCCTTATGGCCAGCATTTCCGCGTGGGCGGTCACGTCCCCCGTCTGCCGCACCAGGTTATGGGCGGAGGCGATCACGCTGCCGTCCTTTGCTATAACGCAGCCCACGGGTATCTCGCCCTGTTCAAGGGCGGCACGCGCCTCGCTCAGGGCGAGGCGCATGTATCTTTCGTCGTCTTCGGTAAATCTCACAGCGTGAAGCCCATTTTCTTAAGGTTCTCGGCGGAGATCTTCATCTGGCCCAGGGGATCCTCCATGTCGGAGGCGTTGTCCTGCTCCACCTCGGCGTAGAGCACGCCCGTCTCCTCGCAGGCTTTCTTTATCTCGGGCCACTCCAGGTTGCCGCTGCCCACGGGCACCATCACGGAGAACTGCCCGCCGAAAGCGGCGCCGCCCATCATGTCCTTAAAGTGCATGACGTCCATGCGGCCGCTGACCTTGCGTATCCAGCTGGCGGGATTCGCGCCGCCCGCCTGCACCCAGAAGGTGTCCAGCTCGAACTGGGCGTTGTCGCCGAAATAGTCGAACAGCACGTCCATGCCCATGTGCCCGTCCGGGAAACGGCTGAACTCGAACATGTGGTTGTGGTACACGAAGGTGATGCCCTCGTCCTTGAGCTTCTTCGCGATGCCATTCATTTTGAGGGCGAAGTCCCGGTAGCCTTCCCAGCTGCCCTTGTAGTCCCCCGGCATGCTGCCTATGCCCGCGTAGCGGCAGTTCCAGATGTGGTGGCGGCGGATCAGGTCGTCCAGCCCCTCCTCGAAGTCCTGCATGGAGTTGTGGGTGACCACGCACTTGAGGCCGTGCTTTTTAAGCATGTCGGCGTAGAATTCCGGCTCTATGGCGCGGTTCTGCCCGCTCAGCTGGCAGGTGGTGTAACCCATGGCGCTTATGGCCGCGAAGGTGTCGTCTATGGACTGCTTCTCCTGCACCAGTTTCCTTACGGAATACAGCTGCGCGCCCGTCACAAAGTTCTTCATTGCCTGTCCTCCTAATCGCATTTGTCCTGTTTTATCGCCACCGCGCCCATGAACGCGGCAAAAATACTCCTGGAATATTCGTCGTCCAGCATCTCCGGGTGCCACTGCACGCCCACTATGAAGCGGGAGCGGTCTATGCACTCTATGCCTTCCACGGTGCCGTCGGGCGCCAGCGCGCTCACGCGGAATCCCTCGGCGATCTCGTCCACAGCCTGGTGGTGCAGGCTGTTCACCTGTATTTCCGCCTGCCCCACGGCGGCGAGCAGGCGCGTGCCCCCCGCGATGGTCACCGTGTGGAAATAGCCCTCTTCCGTGGGCTGGCGGTGGACGACGCCCTTCTGGGAGGGCAGGTCCTGCACCAGGGTGCCCCCGAAGCCCGCGTTTATCATCTGGCAGCCCCGGCAGATGCCGAGGATGGGGAGGCCCCGCTGCATCAGAAGCGGGAACAGGTTCATCTCCATGTCGTCCCGCTTTACGGCGGGCTCGCCGCACTCGGGCAGCTTTTCCTGACCGTAGAAGGAGGGCATAAGGTCGCCCCCGCCGGGAAAGATGAAGCCGTCTATCTGCAGCACTTCCCCCAGCAGCTCGTAGAGCTTCAGGGTCTCCCAGTTGAAGGGGCGCACTTCGCCGCCCAGTTCCTCTATTATCCTTTGTATGTTGCGGTTGACGCGCAGGCCGTCGGCGTATTTGGCGCAGGTGACGCCTATCACGGGCTTTGACATATCTTGCTTATTCCTCCGTTTTTACGGGCCTGCCGCAGGAGAGCCGCCCCTCCGGGCAGTGGCCGAGTATGGCGCAGCTGGGGCCGTAGTACCTGAACAGGGGCCGGAATTCGTCCATGAGGCCGCACAGCATCTCGCGGGAGAGCTCGCGTATCTCCCACTGGGCGCGGGCGCAGGTCCTCAGGCGCAGGTAGTGCTTAAGCTCCCGGGCGTTCATGCCGAACAGTACGCCAAGGGTGTTGCCCGCCAGGGCGAAGTAGCTTATCGCCTGCTTATCGCCCGTGAACTGCCTGGCCGCCAGGGTGTTGGCCCTGAACGCGGCTTCGTATATTCTGAGCGCTTCCGGGTCTTGCTTTACGCTTTCCGGCAGCACGTAGGTGTTGCTCTCCAGCGCGTACGCCACGAGGCGCACGATCAGCGTCTGCATGCGGTGGCGGGTCAGGTGGGTGAGCCCCGCCAGGGAGATGGCGGAAAAGCGGAAAGTATAATTAAGAAGCTCCAGCTCCCGGGGCCGCTCGTCCCTGACCAGGTCCTTTAGGCTCATGCCGGGACGCCCGTTTGCGCTGAGCGCGGCATCCAGCAGTTTTTCGGGCTGTGCGGGCGCGTCGGCGACTTCCGCCGTGCCCTTTACGGGCGCGGGGTCGGGTATCTGTTTTATTTCGGGCAGGGAGATGTCGCACCTGCCCGCGTCCCTGTACGCCTGGGAAACGCCGGGGAACACCTCGTCCAGCTGCCGGCTGAGCATTTCCCCCAGCCGCCTTATCTCTTCGTACGCGCTTAAGCGCCCCCTGGTCATGTCGAACACCACTTTGGACAGCTCGCGGGCGTCAAGGCTCATTATGAAATTGCTCCTGAAGCAGTAGGGCAGTACGAAACGGGCGTCCTCCGCGGGGATGCCCAGTTGGCACAGCTCGGAATACGCTTTGAACAGCCTGTCCATGTTGTCACGGTACAGGCGCTGCTTCTCCGCGTCCAGCCCTTCGGGCGTCACGTAGCCCGCGCCGGCAAAGTCCACATACCTGCGGGACTTTACCGTGTAGGCGGCCAGGCGGTGCTCTATCATCGCCTGCTCGGTCATCACGCTCACGTCGTTGAACGCCAGGGTGAAGTACGCGTGCTCGATTATGGTGTTGTGGCCGCTGGACAGCACCTTTTTTACCAGTTTAAGGTCCTTTTCCGTGTCGCCGCACAGGGCGAACATCTCCAGCGCGGTGCCCTTGCCGGTGGAGATACGGCCCCCCAGCGCGCTCACCTCCACGCCTTTGTCCGAGAACGCGATTATCTTTACGCTGCCTTTTTCCATGTCAGCCTCCGGTAACGGTAGTAATGAATTTCCAGGCGCACACCGCCGCCGCCGCGGCGAGCCCGCCCACTACGGGCAGTTTGGCGCTGCGCAGGGGACTTAATGCCAGTATCTGGCACATCTTTTCCAGCGCTTCCTCCGTGCCCCGCTTAAAGCCGGCGCGGTTCGCCCAGATCTTCTGCGCCGTGCGCCGGCGCGCCCACAGCAGGTATATGACCAGCGCCGAGGCAAGCAGCGTAAACAGGGTCGCCCACACGTTTTTGAATATGAAGGTGACCAGCAGCGTGAGCATCGCCACGAACACGAACACGCTCGCGGCGGCGCTCTTTGCCGCCGCCCTGCGGCTGGCGATGCCTATGGCTTTGAGTGCCTGCTCCGCGTCGTCCTGCACATATTTGCGGTAAAACCTGTACATCTCCTGCGCGTCCGCCTCGGAGATCCTGACTTCCCGCTTCTGCCCCCGTTTGGCGGGCCGGATGCAGTTCCTTACGGCAGTCTCAAACGCCGGCATGTGCTTTTTGCGCGCTGCCGCGCCTACGTCCATCAAAAAACCGCCTCCATGGTCAGATTTGCTATATTCTACCACGAAAGCGGGTTAAATTCAAGCATGGAAACGGCTTTGAGGCTGCTTCATGAAAGGAGTCCGAAACAGCTGAAGGCTCCGGATCCTTATATTTCCCACGGTCAGCGAGGCCAGCCGTTTTCCTGTACGGAAAAGCTCCGGATCGCTGCGGCCGGCGCCTGACAGATATGTTACCGGCGCTGACTGCCTGCCTGTCCCACCCTGTTCAGCGCCGCGTTCACGCATGCCCCGGCAAGTATCATGCGGCAGGTAAGGAACAGCCAGTACATCAAAAGAATTACGGAAGCCAGCGAGCCGTAGATCAGCTGATAGCGGGAAGACACCGCGATGAACATGGAGAATATCCAGCTCATCACCACTATCGCCATGGTGGAAAGCAGGGCGCCGGGTAAGGCTTTCGCCCGGGAGCGCCGGGGTTTGAATACGGAAAACAATCCCCACAGCGCGGCAAACCCCAGAGCGCCCAGCAGCAGGAAGCGTGCCCAGGTCCAGTCGCTTATCGGCGTCCGTCCGGGCAGTTTTTCCTCCACGAACGCTACGAAGCTGCCCCCTGTAAGCAGCACTATGAAGGCGAAGTAGAACGCCGCCAGCATGCCCAAGGCCAGCACGAAACCAAGCAGGAAGTTCACGGCAGGCTTGTACCGGCTCTGCCCCTGCAGCTCGTTTACGGTGTTGATCAACACCCGCATGGCGGCGGAAGTGGATGACGCCAGTATGGTCACGGCGATCACGGTCACCGTAAGCCCGCCCTCCTCTGACAGGTACTTGAGATACCCGTCTATCATGTCCGCGGCGTCCGGTGTCAGGAAACGGCGCAGGGAGTCCAGCAGCCTGACCGCCGTGGCGTAGCTTTGGCCGAACAGGGCGTACAGGCAGATTATAAGCGGGAAAAAGGTCATGGTGAGATGGTAGCTCATAGCCGCGGCGGCCCGGGCGAGCCGTTTTTGGGAGTACAGGTTCCATACTTCCCAGGCAAAAGCGCGTATCCTTCCGTCAGCTTTCATCGGTCTTAAGCCCTTCGTACGGTATCTGAGACAGGCTCATCCCGCCGTCTTTATCAAGAAGTATGAGCGTGGCACCCCGCTGGGCGGTCTTGTTTACTATGCCAGGCTCCACAAGGTAGTCTATGCTCATGCCGTATGTGAGGCGCACGCCTTTGTATTCCAGCGACATGTTGTTATAGTGGTCGTGGCCGCAGAAGAAGCCTTTCGTGGAACCCAGCTCCACGGCGCTGTCGAAAAAGCGGCCCGCGGTGTCCGTACAGCAGATCTTGGCCGGTACCATGCCGCCCTCCCGGTTCTCGCCGAAAAAGGATTTGACCTCGTCACTGCCCGCGAGGTCCATTACGTACGCGGTCTTGTACTGGGTCACGGGTATATGGAAAAACGCGAGGGAGGTCACGGTCTTGCCTGCTTCCTCATTCAGCCGCTTTACGTGACTTTCGTACCAGTCCACCTGTTCGTCGCGTATGTAGTCGTACTTGAAAAAGCCCTCGCCCACATAGGCGTTGGAGTCTATCAGGAACAGGACACTGCACAGGCTGCCGTCATGGTTTCTCAGCTCGATCACCTGGTTGTTGCGGCCCATTATCTCTGTTCCGTCTGCCGTCACAGGCTGGGAATAGGGGTACAGCAGGTTTTTGCTGGTCCTGTAGCTCAGGGACTTGTATATGTCGTTCAGGCTCTCTTTGCTGGTTGCGGCCATGGCCTCGGTGTCGTGATTGCCGTAGGTGAACGCCCAGGGCACACCCGTGTTGCGCATGAAGGAAGCGAACTGCATGACAGGAGCGGTGTTATTGAGGGAGAATGAACTGATGCCCACGGGAAAGCTCAGGTCACCCGTAACGACCACCAGATCCGGCTCGGCGGCACGGATCAGTTCCAGGCAGGCCTTAAGCGCCTTTATGTCGTTGGGGTACGAGGTGATCGAGCCGCCCAGGTGTATGTCCGTAAGCTGAAGTATGCGGAAGGTTTCGTCTTCGTTGTTGTTTGTAAGGGTATAAATGCCGGTGCCGTCCTCAGCTTCGGAATAAGCGATCGCGTCCGAGCGCTCACATATGTTGGGCACGGTGTTTATGAAGGGCTGTATGAGCCACACATCCTTCTGCAGAAAAGCGTAGCCGCCCACCGCCAGCACCAGCATGGATATGACCGCCACCCTCAGCTTGTTCACGCGCAGGTTCCGGTAAGTGGCCTTTTTGCGCAGCGTGAGGTTGAACGTAAGCGCGATAAGCCCGAATATGCCCATCGCAATGTAGAAGGTCACGACGTTGGTGGTGTTGAACATTTTGAACATCACCAATATCACTGCCCAGTATAAAACGGATATGAATCCCGCCAGCAGCGCCAAAAGACGTGTGGCGGCGTGGTTCTTTTTGTCTACGAGCAATCGGTTGGCCCACATGGTCAAAAGCCGATTCTTCCCCAGCAGCACCGTGAGCACCTCTATATATAAGATGTTGGAAACCACGAATTCGAACATCTCGGATGCTTTGGAATTGTTGGAACCGAGCATCAGGCCGGTGTATATGAGCAGCGCGATCACGCCGATGCCAAGAAACACCGTGTTGATAAACTTTTTGACATATTTGTCCCGGATGTCGCGCGCGTAGTTGTAAGCTTCGAGGGACAGGCTGCCGCCGGGCAG
>JAFZLE010000312.1 GCA_017551645.1 Clostridia bacterium
CCGGTTCTGCTCTGCCTGTATGGTGGACACTATCTGGCGGATATGCCTGTGGGTGGCGCCTTCCAGTATGTCGAGCAGCAGGCCGTCCTCTATGCTCACGTCGGTGTTGACGTAGTACTTGAGCCGTCCGTTCTCCATGCGGTACTGGCGTTTGAGCGTCATCTCGCCGCTGATTATGCCCTGTGGGGAATCGTACCTGGCCAGGCCGGGCATGGAGTCGTAGTACAGGCTGCACACGGGGGCGCGCCAGTCGTGCACCAGTATGTCGCCCTGGGCGCCGGTCAGGCTGTAAAGGCCTATGACTATCTTGCGTTTTTCGTCCTCGTCGTCGGGCTTGAAGTCCACCCGGGCGAAGAAGGGCTCCATGAGCATTTTCTCGTAGCGGCGGGCCACGTCGTCGTTGAACGCCTTGCGGGCCAGATAGCGCTCCACCTCTCCCGAAAGCGCCTGCATGTCCTGCTCGCTCAGGGCGGTGGGCTTAAGGCGCAGGTCCTCCCAGGCGTCCGACAGCAGCTGTTTTATGGAGGACAGATGCTCCCGGGCGTTCTCTTTTGAGTTCTGTATCGCCTGAAGCAGAAGCGACTGTACGAGCCGGGTGTACTCCCGCTCCTGGTTAAGCTCTTTTTCGTTCATCACGCGCGAATCACCGCCCCGCTGAATTATGTAGTGTATTATAACAAAAAGGGGAGAGTTTGTAAAGACGGCGCGGCTTCCGGGCCGCCGCATCTGTCCCGAGACCGGCGGAAAAGGGGCGCTTTGCCCGGGCCCGCAGCGTTCTTCCCGCAATTTTACATTACTTTCCTTGCTGTTTTACGGAAAATGTTCTACAATAGCATCGGAGGATGCTCCAAAATCTATTTTCGGAGGGGAACCATACATGAAGCTTCGCAAGCTTATATCCCTGCTTCTCGCGGCGGTCATGCTGCTGGGAGCGGTGGCCTTCGCCGAACCCGCGAAGATCGTTGCCACCGATTATACCGGAAAGACCATTATCCTGCACACCAACGACGTGCACGGAGCCATCGACGGCTACGCCTACATCCCCACCCTCAGGGAATACTTCTATTCCTTCGGCGCTGAGGACGTCATCGTGGTAGACGCGGGCGACTTCAGCCAGGGCTCCATCTACGTTTCCACCAACAAGGGCGCCGTGGCCATTGATATGATGAACGCGGCGGGTTACGACATCGTGACCCTGGGCAACCATGAGTTCGATTACGGCTACGCTCAGGTCATGGACAACCTGTCCAAGGCGGAATTCACCGCCATCTGCGCCAACGTGATCAAGGACGAGGACGGCACCGCCATCCTACCCGCCTACACCCTGTGGACCGGCAGCGGCGAGGAGCCCCTCAAGATCGGCTTCGTGGGCATCGAGACCCCCGAGACCGCTACCAAGGTCAACCCCGGCCTGATCAAGGAGATCCACTTCGCCACCTTTGAAGATCACTTCGCTTACGCGCAGGCGGCCGTCAACTTCGTGAAGGCCGAGGGCGCCGACATCGTTATCGGCCTGACCCACCTGGGCGTTGACGCCGAGAGCGCCGGCAACGGCTATCGCTCCGTCGACCTGCTGGCTAACGTGGAAGGCATCGACTTCACTATCGACGGCCACTCCCACACCGTTATGACCGCCGCCGAGACCGGCGAAGCGGTACAGTCCACCGGCACCAAGTTCGCCTACATCGGCGTGGTCGTGATCGACAACGAGACCAAGACGGTCGAGGACAACTTCCTGGTATCCACCAGCGGCCTTAAAAAGGACGAGCTGGTAGCCGCCAAGGCCGAAGGCATCATCACCGCCATCGACGCCATGTACGCTTCCGTGTTCGCCACTACCGAAGTCGAGCTCAACGGCGCCAAGGCGCCCGGCAACCGCACCGAGGAGACCAACCTGGGCGACCTCATCACCGACGCCATGGTATGGAGCGTGGTGAAAGAGGGCGGCATCGAGCAGGTCGAGCCCAACCACGTGGTGGGCATCACCAACGGCGGCGGCATCAGGGCCACTATCGCCGTGGGCGACATAACCATGAAGGACATCAACACCGTGCTGCCTTTCGGCAACACCGTCGCGGTGATCTACGCCACCGGCACCGAGCTGCTTGAGGCGCTGGAAGCTTCCACCTTCTGCACTCCCGACGCCGTGGGCGGATATCCCCAGACCAGCGGCATCAAGTGGACCCTGGACACCACCAAGGCGTTCGACCAGGGCGCGGTATACGAGCTTGACGGAAAAGCCGGCAGCTACTACGCTCCCGCTTCCATCCAGCGCGTGACCATCGAAGAGGTCAACGGCGAGCCCTTTGATCCCGAAGCCGTCTACGCGGTAGTCACCAACAACTTCTGCGCGGCGGGCGGCGACACCTACAACGTGTTCTACAGAGCCTATTCCGAGGGCGCCGGCTTCGACACCGGTATCCCCATGGACGAGGCTGTCATGGAGTACATCGAGCAGGTGCTCGAAGGCAACATCACCGCCGAAGCTTACGGCGAGCCCCGCGGCAGCGCCACCCAGATCCTGGCCGCAGCCGAATAAACAGACCCGATAACGCGCGCCGTCCCGCAAGGGGCGGCGTGTTTTTTGAAAAGACCTGTCAAAAACGGAGTTTTTTACAAAATATCTTGATTATTGCCAAACATCGCGTTATAATAACGTTATCTTTTGAAAGGAGCGTGTTTGTATGGATATTTCTTCTCTCGTAAGCAAAGCGGTCGCTGCCATCAAGGGCGACAAATCCCTGCTCACCGCGTTTACCGCCGATCCTGCCAAGGCTCTGGAGGGCATACTGGGGCAGCTTCCTACCGACACCCTGAATAAGGTAATCGAAGGCGTCAAGAATGCGCTGGGCGGCGAGGCTGAGGGCTTCCTGGCCAAGATCAAGAAGTTTTTCGCGAAACTGACCGGCAAATAAACAACGTTTTTGCGCGCCTCCGTCACCCGGCGGGGGCGCGTGTTTTATTGTGGGAGGCACGGGCGGCGGCCCTTTGCCCCGGACCCTTGAAAAACCCGGGTAAAAGTGCTATACTCAAACAAAAAAGGGGGTTGGACTGATGGCGCATTACGTATTTCAGAGAAATAACGGATTCGGAGACTTTGACTATATCCGCTCCTTTGAGACCATGGAGATCACCGACTACAAGGAGTACGCCGCCCAAGTGGACGACGACGGCATAGTCTACCTTGACATACCTTACTTAAATCAGCTGGGCTTTTACGCGGTGAGGATCAGCAGCCTGGCGCTCAGGATAGAGCCCCTGCTCCAGTTCATACCCGCGGTGATGGGCTTCCGGCCCCAAGCGAA
>JAFZLE010000313.1 GCA_017551645.1 Clostridia bacterium
GCCACATGTTCTTGTCCTTGGAGTAGTTGGTCTCCCGGCTGATCTTCAACGGGATGTTGTGGGCCTCGGCGTAGTCGATCTCCTCGTCGCGGCCCTTGATGTCCCATATGCGCCAGGGCGCGATCACGGGCATGTCGGGCGCGAAGGCCTTGATGGCTAGTTCGAAGCGCACCTGGTCATTGCCCTTTCCGGTGCAGCCGTGACAGATGGCGTCCGCGCCCTCTTTGAGCGCGATCTCAACTATGCGCTTGGCGATGATGGGGCGGGCAAAGGAGGTGCCCAGCAGGTACTCGCCCTCGTACTTCGCGCCGGCTTTCAGGGTGGGGAAGATGTACTCGTCCACGAATTCCTGCTTGAGGTCTTCGATATAAAGCTTGCTGGCGCCGGTCTTGAGCGCTTTTTCGTTCAGCCCGTCCAGCTCGGTACCCTGGCCCACGTCGCCGGAAACGGCGATGATCTCGGGATCGTCATAGTTTTCTTTCAGCCAGGGAATGATGACGGAAGTGTCAAGTCCGCCGCTGTAAGCCAACACGATTTTGTTGTATTTTTTCATAAAATGCCTCCGAGGATGAATAATGATGTATAATTATGAGGCAGTATACAGTATTTGTCAAGTAAAGAATGTGTATAATTGTATATTTATACCGAAGTGGCGCTGAGCAGGCTGCCGTAGTCGGGGTATGGCCAGCCGTCTGACGGGCATAGCGCTTCCGCTTCGTCGCAGTAGCCGCGCGCCAGCTTCATAAGGGGCAGCACCTTTTCGCAGTAACACTCCGCCTTTTCCATCTCGCTGGCCTGGCCCTCCGCTTCGTCCAGCGCCATGTCCAGAGCGGCGCAGGCGTCGTAAAGCTTATTGCACAGATCGTTCAGGGTCGACAGAGTGAGGCTCTCGCTTCTGGGCTCGACTTTTGCCTGCTGCTTTTTGATTATGCCTTCCGAGAGGCGGAGAGTGTATTCCTGCGCGGCGGGCAGCACGTCCCTGCGCAGCATATCGGTGAGCGTGTGCGCCTCTATCGCCACGATCTTGGAATAGTTTTCCAGCATTATCTCCCGGCGGGAGCGCATCTCGGCCTGGGAGAACACGTTGTGGCATGTGAGCAGCGCCATGTTTTCAGGGGCGCAGAAACGTTTGAAGGCGTCCACCGCGGTATTCAGCCTGGGAAGACCGCGTTTTTCGGCCTCTTTGGCCCATTCGAGGGAGTAATTGTTGCCGTTGAACAGTATCTTTCCGTGTTCACCCAGTGTGAGACGGATTATCTCCCTTACGCCGTTTTCGATATCGCCGCACTTATCCAGCAATTGGGCGAAGCGGTCAAGGCTGTCCGCCACGGCGGTATTGATGATCACGTTTATGTCGGCGACAGAGAAGGACGAGCCCACGGCGCGGAACTCGAACTTGTTGCCCGTGAAGGCCACGGGAGAGGTGCGGTTGCGGTCGGAGGTATCTTTCATGACGGGGGACAGGGTATCGACTCCGCCGGTAATGTATTCCCTGTCGGGACTGCCGGGCTGCTGCCCGTCGGCGATGTTCCTGAGCATGCGGCACAGATCGTCGCCCAGGTACATGCTGATAATTGCGGGCGGCGCTTCGTCCCCGCCCAGGCGCAGGTCGTTGCCCGCGCTCGCCACGCTGACCCTGAGCAGTTCGGCGTATTTATCGACGCCCCGTATCATGGCCGCCAGCATGAGCAGGAATACCGGGTTCTCCCAGGGCTTGTCCCCGGGCTCCAGCAGGTTCGTGCCGTCGTCCGTCTGAAGCGACCAGTTGTTGTGCTTGCCGGAACCGTTCACGCCCTTAAAAGGCTTTTCGTGCAGCAGGCACACCAGGCCGTGGCGGGAAGCGACCCGCTTCATCATCTCCATGGTCAGCTGGTTGTGATCCACCGCCACGTTGACGCTTTCGTATACGCATGCCAGCTCGTGCTGGGCGGGAGCGGCCTCGTTGTGGCAGGTCTTGGCGGGAATGCCCAGCTTCCACAGCTCCTCGTCCAGTTCGCGCATGAAAGCGCTGACACGGGGCTTGAGCGCGCCGAAAAAGTGGTCGTCCAGTTCCTGACCCTTGCTGGGACGCCGACCCAGAAGCGTCCTGCCGGTGTAGATAAGGTCGGGCCGCAGCCGGTAAAGCTCCTTGTCTATCAGGAAATACTCCTGCTCCGCGCCCACCATGGCACTGACCCGTTCCGCCTTGATGCCCAGACGTGAAAGCAGCCTGAGGGCTGAAGCGTTGAGCAGGCGCATGGAGCGCATGAGAGGTGTCTTTTTGTCCAGGGCTTCCCCCGTATACGAGCAGAACGCGGTGGGCACGCACAGGGTCTTGTCTTTTATGAAGGCATAGGAGGTGGGATCCCAGGCGGTATAGCCGCGGGCTTCGAAAGTAGCCCTCAGCCCGCCGCTGGGGAAGCTGGAAGCGTCGCTTTCGCCTTTGATGAGCTCCTTCCCGCTGAACACCGCCAGGGCTCCGTCGCCTTCGGGGCGGATGAACGCCTCGTGCTTTTCGGCGGTCATGCCCGTCATGGGCTGGAACCAGTGGGTGAAGTGGGTGGCGCCTTTTTCGAGGGCCCAGTCCTTCATGGCGCAGGCGATCTCGTCCGCCACGTCACGGGTGAGCGCCACCCCCTCCTGTGAAAGCTGTTTGTAGCTCTGATACGCCTGGGAGGAAAGCCTTTCCCGCATCACCCGGTCGCTGAACACCTGTATGCCGTAACTATCCGTAAAAGACATGCCTGTTACCTTCCGTTCAGTTTTCTTTCAATCTAAGCCAGACACGCATCTCCCCTTCGCCGCGGTTGTTCCACAGGCGGTAGGGGATAAAGCGGGCGGTAAACTCCTGATATGCCGGACGGCGCAGAGGCGCATAAAGCTCGTACTCGTCCCAGCCGTCTTTTTTCTGCCTGAACGCGGGCGCGGTTATCACGGTGCCGAAGCGCTCGTCCGCACTGACAGTGAACGGGGCATCCGGCTTGATGAGCACGTTCCACAGCTCGTTGCCGTTGTCGACTTCCTCAAGGCAGTATACGACCGGTCCCCGCATGAGAGCCGCCTTGCCGACCGTGGCATATGAGGCGGGATGCGCCGAAACGAGCCGTGCGGGCATGTCCAGTATATAGGAGATCTCGTCTCCATCTTTCAGATCCGATATGTAGATGAACCCTTCGTCCATCACGCAGGGAGGATTCTGGCCGTTGATCTTAAGGTTGTATGTCTGCACCCAGCCGGGCAGGCGAAGCGCCAGCGTGAAGCCGGAGAAAGCCTTGTTTATGCGGAAACGGATATTTCCGTCTTCGGGGTAGCTGGTCTCCTCCGTGAGCGCGGCGATGCCGCCGTCGAGCCGGGTCTCGGCGTCCAGTGACGCGAACAGGTTGACGTACAGGGTGTCCTTTGCCTTGAACAGCAGCCTTTCGTCCAGGTTGGTAAGCATGCGGGCGATGTTGGGCGGGCAGCAGGCGCAGCCGTACCAGGGCTGGCGCTGGGTGCGCACATGGAACACACTCTGGCTGAATTTGCTCCGCTTGGGGATGCATTCCAGGGGATTGACGTAGAAGTATCTGGTGCCGTCCTCGTTTATGCCGCTTATGGTGCCGTTGTAAAGCAGGGTGTCCATAATGTCGCCGTATTCGCCCAGAGGATGGCTTTTCAGCATCGCCGAGGCGAAGAAGTAAAGGCTTATGGCAGCGCAGGTCTCACCGTAAACGAGGTCGCTGGGCAGGTCGTAATCCAGCGTGAACGCTTCCCCGTAGGCAGACTGGCCCACGGCGCCGGTAATGTACATCTGGCGCCGGGTTATGTCCTTCCACATGGTGTCGCAGGCAGCCTTAAGCTTTTCGTCGCCCGTCTCGTACGCCAGCTCCGCCATGCCGGTAAGCAGGTACAGCTGCCTGACGGAGTGCCCCTTGGCCATGGTCATTTCGGCCACGGGCTCATCCGCCTGATAGTAGCGGTTGCGGTGGGAATACACGCTCCAGGCCCAGGCGGGTTTGTCGCCGCGGGCAGCGGCCTCCTCGTCAAAATACTCGTTGGTGCCCCGGACGGAGATGAAGTATTTGGCCAGGTCAAGATGCATGGGGTCGCGGGTGACCCGGTACAGCTTGACCAGAGCCAGCTCTATCTCCTCGTGGCCGGGATAGCCCTGCTTTTTGCCTTCTTCAAAGCCGAAGGTGGCGTTTACCAGCTCCACGTATCTGAGCGTGACGTCCAGGATGTCTTTTTTGTCGGTTGCCTCATAGTACGCCACTGCGGCCTCGATGAGGTGCCCCAGGCAGTACAGCTCATGGTGGTCCCTGAGGTTGGTGAAACGCTTGCTGATGTCGGTAAGTATATAGTAGGTGTCCAGATAGCCGTCCGGCAGCTGCGCCTTGCGCATGAGGGCGACCAGCCAGTCGATCTTCTTTTCAAGCTCTTCGTTCCGCTCGCGCTTAAGGGCGTAGGCGGCGGCCTCTATCCATTTGAACAGGTCGCTGTCCTGGAACACGGCGCCCGCGTGGGGAGCGTCTATCTCGCCTGCGGCGGCGCGCAGATTGCGCACGGAATAGCTCTTGGGGCCTTCGCTGAGGCGGTCATTGAGCGCTTCCCACTGGTAGGGCAGCATGTTGTCTTCCGCCTTGCGCACAAGGGAATACACGGGAGAGGGAGCCAGATGTATATCGCGTGACAAAACGTAATCCATAGCGTCCTCCGGGAGTTATTTGCCTAAGTATTCTTCAAGGGTCAGGTCGTGGGCAGTGATGTAGGTCGCCGCATCCACGCCCACGTAGCGGTAGTGCCAGGGCTCATAGCTTATGCCTGTGATGCCGCTTTTATTCGCGGGATAGCGCTGTATGAAGCCGTATTTGTGGGCGTTCAGGCGCAGCCAGTCGTACTGGGGCGTGGTCTCGAAACCGCCTACGTTTTCGACTGTCACGTCAAAGCACCGCCCCGTCTGATGCTCGCTGCAGCCGGGTTTCTGGGCATAGCCGGGTTTGCTCTCGGCGTAAACTTCCGCCTGCCTCTCATAAGAGCGGTATCCGCTGGTGATGGTATACCCGTTCATGTTCGCGCTTTCGGCGGCGGCGAACATCTGCTGCGCGGCAAGGTAAGTGTCGTATGTCAGGTATATGTCGCTGCGGGACAGGCGGAACGAATGCCTTTTCTCGTAAAGGTTGACAAGGTTCTCAGGCACGTAATCCCGGCTCAGGGGATGGGTTTCGTTCACCAGCAGGATGCTTCTGTCCACCTTGTGCCCGCCGGACATGCTTTTGCCCACGAAAAAGCCCAGCACGAACATGCCCGCCAGCGCCAGCGCCAGCAGAGTCACGGACACGGGGGTGACGTATACCCTTTTGCGCTTGGCCATCAGTCAAGTATCCCCTTAAGCTCAGTCTTTGTCATAGCGGGACGGCGGGAGTAGCGGGTGGACATCTTTACCCACCTGCCGCTTTGGGCGGAACGCTCAAAACCGGTCATCGCGTCCAGTACGTGGAAGGTCTGGTTCCAGTCACACCTGGCGGGGCGGCCGTCGATGAGCGCCTTGGCCATATCTGCCAGGCCCAGGCCGCGGCTGTTGACTTTATAGTCGTACATGAGCGGGATCTCGCGGACTTCGCCGTCTTCGGGCCTGAACAGCTTCACGGGGCCGCCGAAGCCGTTGGGATCCGGCACGAACAGCGTGCCCCTGGAACCGTATACCTCAAAGCGCGCCTGGCCGGGATAGTATACGTCAAATGTGGTGAACAGCGTGCCTATGGCGCCGGAAGCGTATTTTACGGTGCCGGCCACGTAGGTGTTCACATTCACGTCTATGGGCGTACCGAAGAAGGGCTGGGAGGAGATGACGCGCCTGTCAAAGGACTTTTTGCTGGCGCTCATAACGGAGGAGATGCCGCCGCACAGGTTTATCATGGCGGTCAGGTAATACGGGCCCATATCGAACATGGGACCGCCGCCGTACTGGTAATAGAAGTCCGGGTCGGGATGCCAGGACTCGTGCCCGCGGCAGATCATGAACGCAGCGCTGCCCACCACGTCGCCTATCCAGCCGTCGTCGATGAGTCTTCTGCAGGTCTGTATGCCCGCGCCCATAAAGGTGTCAGGCGCGCCGCCCAGCATGAGCCCCTTTTCTTTGGCCAGTTTTACGAGCGCCTGGCCTTCCTCAAGGCTCGCGCCCAGGGGCTTTTCGCTGTAAACGTGCTTGCCGTGCTCCAGCGCGGCGCGGCTCACGTCAAAGTGCTCGTAGGGACGGGTGAGGTTGAGCACCAGGTCCACTTCCGGGTCTTTGAACGCGTCGTACATGGTCTCGTACAGTTTGGGGACGTTGTATTTCTGCTGCGCGTTCTCGGCGCGCTCACGCACCAGGTCGCACACGCCCAGCAGCCTTACGCCCCTGTTGAACGTGTTGGTCAGGTTTTCCAGATATATGCCGCTTATGCAGCCGACGCCTATCATCGCAACGTTTACGGTATTCATATTTGCCTCCTTAATACATCTTGGCGGTGTTTTCAAAGGGCTCGGTGGTAAGACCGTGGTCTATGGCGTACTGTTTGCCTTCGCCCGCCCAGATGAGCCCGCGGCGCATAATCTCGCCTGCGTTGGGGGACTTGTCGAACACGTCATCATGATGCCCCAGGCTCGTGTAGAACACGCGGCCGTTGCCCCAGAACTTGGTCCAGACCACGGGCATGTCCACGGGCTTGTTGGAGATGTGGTAATAGGGCACCACGGGGAAACGTGTGGTGGCAAGCACCTCTATGGAAGGATCGACATGCAGGTAATAGTGCTCGCTGGCGACTTCGAAATCGTCAAGGCCCTGTATAATGGGGCTGGAGCCCTTGCAGATGTTCACCGTGTACTTTATGCCGTCTCCGCCGGGATGGGAGACCCACTGCCCGCCGGTCATGAACTGCCACTGGGTGGACTGGCGGAAGGAATCGCACATGCCGCCGTGGCAGCCGGCCAGGCCTGTGCCCGCGCCTACGGCCTTGCAGATGTTGTTGACCTGGGTGCTGGAGATCTCTCCCATGGTCCAGCACGCCACGATCAGGTCTAGCTGCATGAGCGCGTCCAGATCTTCCGCAGGGGTGAGGGAATCGTGGATGGTGACTTCATATCCGGCGTCTTTCAGCATCCCGGCGAACCTGGCGCTGGTGAGCTTCGGCTCGTGGCCGTCCCAGCCGCCCTGGAATATCCAAGCTTTTTTCATGTGCGGGCACACTCCTTTTCTGAATTATAACCCATTATACACTATCGGCAGGGAAAATGGTAGAGAGAAGCGGCCCGTCAGCCAAGTATTTTTAGGGCTTAAGCGCGCTTTTTATCCGAAACCGGGCTGAGGACGCCCCCAAACGCGCCGGCACTTGCGAAAACGCCGCGGCGGGTGTATAATGTGGGCAGTATGATCAGGGAGGAAGAGTATGATAAACTGGACGAATTTTGACGCGCTGACAAGCTATGATGAACTTAAGAGCCTGCCTGTTCCGTCGCTTAGGGACGAGCTGGAAGGTGAAAAGGGATATAAGCGGGTAAAAGAGTATTCCGTACCAATGGCGGCGGGCTTGAGTTATAATTACGCCGCGAAAAAAGTGAACGCCCAAACGCTGGAAGCGCTTTCATTCCTGGCGAAGGAAGCGCAGCTGAAAGAGAAGTTTGAGCTTTTATACAACGGCGAGATTATGAACACCGGCGAAAAGCGCCGCGTGCTGCACCAGCTTACCCGCGGCCAGCTGGGCAGCGACGTGACCGCCGACGGCGAGAACAAAAGGGACTTTTATAAGGCCCAGCTGGAAAAGATCCGCGCTTTTTCCAAGAAGGTGCATTACGGCGAAGTGGTGAACGAGCAGGGCAGGCGCTTTGACACCGTCGTGCAGGTGGGCATCGGAGGCAGCGACCTGGGCCCCAGAGCGCTGTATATCGCGCTCGAAAACTGGGCAAAAGCCGATAACACGCTGCTCATGACCGCCAAGTTCATCTCCAACGTAGATCCGGACGACGCGGCGGCGGTACTCGAAAGCACCGACCTTTCCACTGCGCTGTTCATAGTGGTCTCCAAAAGCGGCACCACCCTTGAGACGCTCACCAACGAGAGCTTCGTGAGGGACGCGCTCAGGAAGGCGGGTCTCGAGCCCTCCAAACATATGCTGGCCGTCACCAGCGCCACCAGCCCCATGGCCAAATCCCCCGATTATCTGGCCGCGTTCTTCATGGACGATTATATCGGCGGCAGATACTCTTCCTCTTCCGCGGTGGGCGGCGCGATACTCTCACTGGCGTTTGGCTATAACGTGTTCGAACGCATACTCGAAGGCGCGCATCAGGAAGACGTGCTGGCGGCGAACAGGGACTTTTACGAGAACCCGGACATGCTGGACGCGCTGATCGGCGTATACGAAAGGAACGTGCTGGGCTATCCCGCCACCGCCGTGCTGCCTTATTCCCAGGCGCTCAGCCGCTTCCCGGCGCATCTGCAGCAGCTGGACATGGAGTCCAACGGCAAGAGCGTGAACCGCTTCGGCGAAAAAGTGGCTTATCCCACCGGTCCCATCATTTTCGGCGAGCCGGGCACCAACGGGCAGCACTCGTTCTACCAGCTGCTGCACCAGGGCACGGACATAGTCCCGCTGCAGTTCGTCGGGTTCAAAGCCAGCCAGATAGGTACGGACGTGGAGATACAGGGTTCGAGCAGCCAGCAGAAACTTTTGGCCAATGTGGCGGCGCAGATAATGGCGTTTGCCCTGGGCAAGGATGACGCCGATCCCAACAAGTACTTCGCGGGCGAAAGGCCGTCCAGCATAATCATAGGCGAGAAGTTGACCCCCGAGGCGCTGGGCGCGCTGCTGGCGCACTTTGAGAACAAGGTGATGTTCCAGGGCTTCGTGTGGAACATCAACTCCTTCGACCAGGAGGGCGTGCAGCTGGGCAAGGTACTGGCCAAGAAGGTGCTTTCCGGCGACACGGACGGAGGGCTCAAAGCGTACAGCGAACTGCTGGAGATATAAGATAAAACGGATGGTCGGAAGGAGGCACCGGCGTGTGCCTCCTTCAGTGTATATAAGCATACTGTTCGGAGGAAAGGCAAAATGAAGCTTCTGATAATAAGACACGGCGAGTCTGAAGCCGATTTGCTTAAAGTGCATGAGGGACGGGCAGATTTCGCTCTTACCGGAAAGGGCCATCGCCAGGCCGATGCGATGGCGGAATATGTCAGATGCCATTACCGTGTGGCGCGCCTGTATTCCAGCACACTGAAACGCGCTGCCCAGACTGCGGAACACTTGTCAGCCGCTGCGGATGTCCCGGTACTGTTAGATGAATTGCTGATGGAATTCAATAACGGCCTGCTGGCCGGTCTGCCATGGAAGGAGGCCGCGGAAAAATATCCGACGGTAAGAGATCTGCCCGTTGACCAGGCGGTTTACGGGCAGGAATCAAAACTCGACTTCAGGAACAGAGCGGAAGCCGCTTTGACCAGGATACTGACGGAATCCCGCGCCGATGAAGTGACGGCGGTGATCACTCACGGCGGTATGATTAACCAGCTGTACCATGCCGCCCTGCATCTTCCGATAGTGTCCGCCTGCTTTTTCGGCACCGGAGACACAGGGATCCACGAATGGGAAATAAAGGATGACGGCGTCCGGATAATCCGGGCGAATTACTGCGGGCACACAGAAGGTCTATGAGTCAAAAGCATACGCTGCCCGACCGGAATGAGAAAAGAACGGATGCGGACGCGGCGCTCATGCGGTACCTCTGTCTGAAACCCATGTGATACGTCAGTGTACATAAGTTGAAAGAAGCAGGCGGCGACTCAGGAGCGTAAAGGCGCTTCTGTACGAGACCGAGCGGGCGCTGACGTATGTTATGGATTTCAGGGACTGCATTGAGTAAAAGCGTCTGTCAGGCGGCAGGCTCCCGCGAGATACCGGCTTTACTCTGACATATACGTTTCCAACAGCATTTCCAGCTCGCCTGCCTTGAACGCGCCGGGAGCGTTATAAAGTATGGTGCCATCCGCGTCGAGTATCACGGTCACGGGCAGGGCGTCCCAGTCCCCAAACGCCTTTATCGCGCTGCCGTCGTCATAGGCAAGTGGGATGGTATAGGCGTGTTCGCGCCAGAAGGCGGCGGCGTCACCCGTTTCGGTAAAGGCGTCGGCGGCGTAAAACGCGATCTCCGGGGCGTACTTACGGTATAAGCGCTCAAACTCCGGCAGTTCCTTAACGCAGGGTGAGCACCAGGTGGCCCAGAAGTTTATAACGGTGAGCCTGCTTGCGCAGTCGTCCCGCGACAGTTCCCCGCCCCCATCCAGAGAAAGGCTGAACGCGGGGCAGGGACTGCCTACAGAATAAGGTTCCATGCTTTCCGCGGCTGGATATATGTTTACCGCCAGCGTAAGGCATACCAGCGCGGCCAGCGCGAGGGGCGCCCAAAGTTTTTTTGCCGTTTTTCCGAGCCTGCGCGCGCCGGCGAAAGGCCGTTTGAAACGGATGGCGCTAACAGGGCAAATGTCTGCGCACGCCATGCAGCCCACGCATTCCCGGTCGCCCGCATGCTTTATGTCGGTTTTGCAGACCTGAAAGCATTTGCCGCAGTTCACGCAGGCATCCCTGTCCAGCGTGACGCCTATAAGGCTAACGGAATTGAACAGGCTGTAGATCGCGCCCAGAGGGCAGACAAAGCGGCAGAAGGGGCGGTACACGAAGCAGAAGGATAGCAAAAACGCGATCAAAAGAGCGAGCTTGTTGACAAACAGCCAGCCCAGCAGCCCGACGAGC
>JAFZLE010000314.1 GCA_017551645.1 Clostridia bacterium
ACGGCATGAGGGACGACAGAAAGTACAGCGTAAAGGCGCTGCTTGGGGCTTCTCCAAAACGTGTGCTGGTGGACGGCGATGAGATCGAGTTCACGATGGAAGACATGTGGGCTTGTTTCGACATGGGAACCGGCACTTTGGCGAGGATAGAACTGTAACGAATGGAAAAACGCACGAAGACTCAATTCATACTTGCCTGCGTGGCGGCAGTCATTACCAACGTGGTCTGGGGACTGTCATTTATAGGATCCAAGAAAGCGCTCGTCTCAGGCTTTGAACCCTTTACGCTGGTCACGGTCAGGTTTGCCGTGTGCACGATGGGGCTACTCCCGGCGGCGCTGATCAGAAAAGAGAATCTTAGAATCGAGAAAAAGGACATACTGCCCTTGGTGCTCAGCGCCTTGACGGGAGTCACGGTATACTTCTTTTTTGAACTCGAGGGAGTAAAGCGCCTGAGTGCGTCCACTGCCGCCCTGTTCATAGTTACCATACCAGTGATGACGCTGCTGTATTCGATCATATTCAAAGGCAGACGCCCGTCGATGGTATGCTATATAAGCATGGCGGCGTCGCTGATCGGGGTGTATCTCGTGGTCGCTTCGGACAGGGCGGGAGACAGCGTGCAGGGTGCCTTGTTCATGTTTGCGGCATGCGTGTGCTGGGTCGCGTATATAGAGATCAGCCAAAGGCTCGTGCGCAAATACTCCCTGCTTACGGTCACTTTCTGGCAGGGCGTGATATCGCTTGTAACGCTTATACCCATGTGTTTTACCGAAAAAGTAAGATTTAGCGGGATACCATTGGACGCCTGGCTGTGGGCGGCGGTCTTCCTTGGCTTCATATGCTCCTGCGTCGCGTATATGCTTAACAACTACTCTATTTCAAAAATGTCCAGCGTAGGCCACGCCGTTTTCCTGAACCTGAATCCAATAGCAGCCGCGATTGGAGGCTGGCTGATACTTGGCGAAGCCATGACGAAAAAAGCGATGATAGGCGCTTTGATAGTGCTTGGCAGCGTGTTTGTGCTGTCCCGGTCCGAACGTGAGACGGCATAGTAATGTTTGACTTTAATGTAGCGTGATGATAAAATATCATAAAGAAAAACTAAGGAGTGCAGTATGAAAAAAACGCTTGCTATTCTTGCCGCGGGTATAGGGTCGCGTTTTGGCGGAGGCATAAAACAGCTGGAGCCGGTCGGCCCCTGCGGGGAGATCATAATCGATTATTCCATACATGACGCGATAAAAGCCGGATTTAATAAGATCGTGTTCATAATCCGCAAAAGCATTGAGTCGGATTTTGAGGAAATGATAGGCAGCCGTATCCGCGCGATCTGCGATAAACTGAACGTTGAGACCGCTTACGCATATCAGGAGCTCGAAAACATACCGTGTCCCGTGCCGGAGGGAAGGGCAAAGCCGTGGGGAACGGGCCATGCCGTGCTGGCGTGCAAAGGCATAATCAACGAGCCTTTCGCCGTTATCAATGCGGACGACTATTACGGAAAACATGGATTCATGAAAGCCGCAGCTCAGCTCGAAAAGGGCACTTACGCCATGATAGGCTATATACTCGGCAATACGCTGTCCGACAACGGCGGCGTAACTCGCGGCATATGTAAAGTCGACATCAACGGCGCGCTTACAGGCATAGACGAGACGAAAGACATAGTGAAGTCCGGCGATAAGGCTCTTGTCGGGAACAGGGAGATCCCCATATCTTCGCTTGCCAGCATGAATTTCTGGTGCCTGCCCGCCTCGTTCATAAACGAGCTTGAAACGGGCTTTCCAAAATTCTTAAGCAGCATGAGCAATCCGCTCAAAGACGAATACCTTCTGCCCACGATTGTGGATGGGCTTATCCGCCGCGGCGAAAAAGTGGATGTGCTGCCCACTGACGATAAGTGGTTCGGCGTGACTTACAAAGAGGATAAACCCGTCGTTGTGGAAAGCTTCAAACGCCTGTACGCTCAGGGAGAGTACAGCAAAGACCTGTATTCGGATATCTTTTGCTAAATAGAATAATGCGCCGGTATATTCTTGTTATTCTGACAATATGCCTTATATTCGCCCTGGCTGAGGATGCTGAGCTGCCCGTCTCCGAGCGGCTTAGTGACCTTGGCTATCTTTTTGACGAGCAGGGCGAAGTGCCGGAGTACGCCGTAAAAAACTTTCAGCGCGCGAACGCTCTGCCGGTCACGGGCATGCTTGACGAGAACACGCTCGATATAATGTTCTCCGACAAGGCGCTGTCGATAGACGAGTATATCTCACAAAGCACGCTCTATTCTGCCACGGATCTGTATTACACAGACATAGGCGGAGAAGTCGTCAGGCTCAAAAAGCGCCTGAACCTGCTCGGCTACTACGAAACTGATTTCGATGAAATATACGACCTGCCTACCGCGGAGGCCGTCGCGCGATTCCAGATGGCGAACGGATTAAACATCAACGGAGACGCCTGGGGTGCGACCGCAAAGAGGCTGTACAGCCCGTTCGTGGTGGAATTTGCCGATTATCCCCGGGAATTCGATCTGTCCCTCGGGGACAGCGGATACGCAGTAAAGCAAATGCAGGACATGCTTCTATCCTTGGGGTATTATGGCGGCGAGCTCACCGGTTTGTACGGCAAGGAAACTTTTGAGGCGGTCAGGGCGTTTCAGAGGGCAAACGGGTACGACGCCGACGGCGTGTGGCATATAGCATACAGCGTGCTTGCCCATAACTCACTGGTCAAATCCGCCGAGGAAGCAAATTCTGCGGCAGCATATGTTGTTCTGACGAATGGATATACGGGATACGAAGTGGTTTCGATGGAAAACGCTCTGTATTCTCTGGGCTATTTTTCCGGGAAAGCCGACGAAGTCTTTGACGACAAAACAGAATTCGCACTGAAGCTGTTTCAGGAAGCCAACCAGCTGGAAGCTGACGGGCGGTACGGTTCGGATACCAGGGCGGTTCTGCTCGGGAACGGCGAAAAGACAGACTATACCCAGTTCAGGTATGACTGCATGGAAAAGACCGTGTGCCTGGGCGACAGGGGTTACGCCGTGTGGCTGCTCACTTCCAGGCTCAAGCAGCTGGGTTATCCAATAGACGTGACGGAGAACTTTGACGAAAAGACGCTTGAGATCGTTCTGAAGTTTCAAAAGGCTGAGGGATTGGAACCCAGCGGCGAAACCGATGCGCCCACGCGCGCGAGACTCTATGAAGAAAACTGCATGACATACGCACATGCGGGCAAAGTGCTTGCGGGGATAGAGTCAGAGGAAGCGCTTGAAAGGCGGCGCGCGGCGCTTGAACAGATGCTGACCGAGCTAATCGACATGCCCTACGCTGCCGGAATGACCGGACCGGACAGCTTTGGAGTGGGCGGATTCATATACTACTGCATGCAGAAAGTCGAAGTTGAGATGCCTCCCACCTGCGCACTGCAGTATGAACTGGCTGTGACAAAAGAAAGCTTCTCGATGGAGCCCGCAGATATAAAAAAACTGTCGCTGGTTTTCTTTGAGGCAGAGGAAACCATTTACAGCGGTATCGCGCTGGGTGAAGGGCTGATAGTCTACGCATCTCCGTTACAGGGTCATGTGACCACCATATCCGTAAGCGAGCTTATGGACAGTTATATATTCAAAGGAACGGTTGATCTGATTGACTGACATCGTTTTAAGTGAAGGCGAGCAGATCGACGATCTGCAAAACGGCCTGTTTATCATACAAAAGGATCATGGTTTCCGCTTCGGCACAGACGCGGTGCTGCTTAGTCATTTTGCGCATATAAAACACAATGCCCTTGTCGCGGACCTTGGCTGCGGCACGGGCATTATTGCTCTCCTGCTCGCAAAATTGAACCCTTCGTGCCACATAAAGGCTGTGGAGATAATTGGCGAAATGTGCGAAATGGCGCGCCGCTCAGTTGCGCTGAACAGTCTGCAGGAACGTATAGAAGTAATCGAATGCGACGTCCGGAACGCATGGAGCGCTCTGGGAGTCTCGAGATTCGACCATGTGGTGTCAAACCCTCCGTATTATTCTGAGACTGCAGGTAAATACCCTTTAGAAAAGAATAAACAGGTCAGCCGAACGGAAAAAAGCATGGACATAGAGGACGTCTGCGCTGCGGCAAAACGGCTGCTCAAAAGCCGCGGCAGAATATCGCTGGTGTTTCCTGCATGGCGGTATAACGACGCCATTGACGCCATGAGAGAAAACATGATAGAGCCAAAACGTATCAGGTTCGTTCACGACACATTAAAACACCCCGCCAGCATAGTGCTGCTGGAGGGGGTAAAACAGGGCGGTCGGGAACTTACGGTGCTGCCGCCCATGATACTGAACGAAGCCGACGGCTCGCATACAGAGGAATGGCACGAGATCTACGGCTGAACTTTTTCAAATACGCATACGCTCATCGGCGCGATGGAGAATGTGAATCCCCAGGCGCCGTTTTGTTTTGCATCGACCTTCACTTTCTCGCAGTCGAGATAATGCGGGTATTCTGCGTATTCGGGGCGGGAACTGGTAAATACCATTTTGTATTCGTCGCCTTTCTGCCCGACGGGCACGAACAGGGGCAGCCTTTCGGTATTGAAATCGTTGAAGCTGAACAGGTATACGAGCCCGCCTTTTTCATACGCCATTAAGCGCTGGGGCTGGTCGATCCAGAGGCTGCGGCTCCCGTGTTTGCTGAGCACCTTGTATTTTCTCGCGAAAGCGAGAGAATCGTGGTCAAATTTAAGCAGCTTCTGATATTTCAGGAAGCCGTTTTCGCTAAGCGACCACTGTCTTCTTGCGTACTTGAAGGAAAAACCGTTGCCTTCCCTGGGAAAGTCAATCCATTCCGGATGCCCGAACTCATTCCCCATAAAGTTGAGGTAGCCGTCAGAACCAAGGGTGAGTGTGATGAAGCGGATAAGCTTTATCATGCTTATGGCGCGGTCTATGCGCAAAGAATGGCTCTGGTTGTCCATGTTCGTGTACATTTCGGAATCCGCGAGCCAGAATATAAGCGTTTTGTCGCCTACCAGCGCCTGATCGTGACTTTCGCAATAACCGACGACTTTTTCCATGGGACGGCGCGTGGTGAGCTCGTACCACATCTCAAACATGTTCCAGGTATCGTGTTTTACGGTCTTTATCCAATAATCGGGCAGACCCATACCCAGACGGTAATCAAAGCCGATGCCACCGTAACGGATGGGAAGGCACATGCCGGGCATGCCGCTCATGTCTTCCGCTATAGCTACGGCTTTCGGATTCACGCTGTGGATAAGTTCGGTAGCCAGCTGCAGGTAAACTATGGCGTCGATATCGGTGTTGGGGCTGTAATACTTTTTGTAATTGTCGAAGCATTCGCCCAGACCGTGATCCAGATACAGCATGCTGGTGACTCCGTCAAAACGGAAACCGTCAAAGTGGAACTCTTCCTGCCAGTACTTTATGTTGGAGAGCAGGAAGTGCATCACTTCATGTTTGCCGTAATTGAACACGCAGGTGCCCCAGGCCTGGTGGTGCCCCCTGTCACCGGGATGGAAGAACTGCTCCTGAGTGCCGTCGAACAGGTTTATGCCGTCTAGGGCGTTGGCGCTGGCATGGGAATGCACGATATCAAGCAGCACGTACATGCCCATCTCGTGTGCGGTGTTGATCAGCCTTTTCAGGCCTTCCGGCTCGCCGTACCAGCTTGAAGGGGCGAAAAAGTTGGTGACCTGATAACCGAAAGAGGCGTAGTAGGGGTGCTGCATTATGGCCATGAGCTGCACCGTGTTGTAACCTTCGCTTTTGATGCGCGGGAGCATAAGCTCGGTGAACTCGTCGTATGTGCCGATCCTTTCAGCTTCCGTAGCCATCCCTACGTGCGCTTCATATATCGTCAGCGGGGATATCTTGCGCTTTTTATAGCCTCCGTCCGTCCATACAAAGGGTTTTTCCGGCTGCCAGATCTGTCCGGCGAATGAATTGTCATTGGGGTCCTGTATGACGCGGGTGATATACAGGGGTATGCGATCGAAAGTGCGGCTGCCGTTGGTTACGGCAACTTTGACACGCTGCCCGTGTTTAAGCGCGTCTTTGCCCGGCAGGAAGATCTCCCATACGCCGGAAGGGTCGATCTTTTGCATTGGATTCGCGTCACGATTCCAGAAGTTGAAATC
>JAFZLE010000315.1 GCA_017551645.1 Clostridia bacterium
GTCGGTGCTCGCTTACGGCCTTCCCCTCGTGTTTATGATAGCGGGCATGTTCCTGGGATCCCTGGTGAGCGACAACGAACTGATCCAGGCGCTTTCTGCCCTGTTTTTCGGCGGCGTCGGGGCTTTATACCTGTTATTGAGCGAAAAAAAACGCCGGAAGACCCAGCGTTTCAAATGCGTGGTTTCAAGCTCAAGCGGCGATCAAAGAAAACTCAGCTGATTATACTCGTCCGAGCTGCGCCATTTGCCCGCCACCGCGGACACGGAAAAATCGCCTATATCCTTAACCATTTTGAATCCCTTGTTTGCCAGTGACACGTTCGCTTCGCATTCCGGGCTTTCCAGCACGTAAAGGTCGTCGCACAGTTTGAGCCTTGCCGCTTCCTGCTCGCCGCGCCTCGCGTCGGTGGACAGCACGAAAACCGCCTGAGACAGTGCGAACAGCGTGCGCGTCCTTAGCGCTGTGTTTTTGCTGTCATCCTGCCTGTCTGGATGGCAAAGCCCTATGATCAGGTTTTGTTCAAGCTTGGAAGCGAGCTCGCTGTTCATTTCCTGCCCGCACACATTCAGTCCCGCCTGCGCCATCAGCACGGTATTTCCCGATAGATCGAGCATTTCCTTTACCGCGTGCCTGCACGCGCCGGGCGCGTCCTGGCTTATTATGCCAAAGCCGTTATGCACGAGCTCTCCCGCGAAAGCTTTCAAGCCGCTTTTCAGTGACTCGCTCGTCTTTACCCCGCCTATACCGTTCAAGCCTATATTGCAGCCCTTAAGCAGGTCGACATTTCCCTTGGCGAACAGCACGGGGCAGTTATACTGGCCCAGCGCGCGTATCAGGCGCGCAGGATAGTCTTTTCCGAAAGGAGTCAGTATATCGATCCGGCTCGTTATGCAGTCCTCTATGAGCTTAGCGAGAGGCATATTCCTGTCCAGCAGGAGCCTGATTCTGTACGCCTCTTCGCTTCCTATGCTCAGCAGGTTCATGAGCTGGATCTCTTCAAGCCCTATCAGCTGACCGATGCCCCTGGAGTCGTTTATGTCGAGCCGTCCGGCGATCCATGCCACCTCTTTGGAAGTCAGAGGCAGCGCGCTTTCTTCGCCTGCCGTGAGCGGCAAGGTGAGAAGCATGTAGGCGTACGCTTTGTCATTGTGCTGCATATGATCCCTCTCTATGCCTCGATATAGTCAAAAAACGCCTGGGGCGTCGGTTGAGGAAGCTCTATGAATTCTTCCCGCTCGAATATATTCTCAAGGTAATGCGCGTCCGAAGAATGCAGGTGCTTGACATCCGGCAGTCCTTTGTGCGGAAGCGGCAATCCCTTGGTGACTTCCAGCGCTTTGAACGGAAGCTGGGAAGGCACGAAGCCCAGCGCCTGCAGCAGTCCGTTGGCGCCCCGGTTTATATGCGCCGGGATGGCGAGCCCGCCCCGTTTCGTTATTTCGGTGAACAGGTCGTCTATGCTCAGGTCCAGCGCCGTGATGAGCAGCCTTTCCTCTTCGGAAGTTATCTCGTCGTCCTCATCCATATACGCCTGGATACCGAACAGTTTGGGCTTGTTCTTTATCGGCGGCAAATGAGGATATATGAACCCGGAGAAATCCACGGCTTCATCTACGGTTTTGAAATAGGCCAGCATATGCGCTTCTTCCTTAGTGGTCACTTCAAGCCCCGGCAGAAGCGCGATCCCGACATAGTCCGCGACTTGCTTTATAACTGGCAGCTGCAGCGCGGTATTGTGGTCCGTTACCGCTATCATGTCAAGCCCCTTGAGCTTGCTCATGTTGACTATGTTGTTGGGAGTCATGTCCATATCCCCGCACGGGGACAGACATGAATGCATATGCAGGTCAACCGCGCACTTCATTTATGCAGCCCCTACGCCTGCCTCCGCCATTTTGCCGCAGATACGGTACGCGTCGAGCTGGGTGCCCAGCACTGCGATGCCTTCTTCGGCCGCCTTGTCGAGCACTTCCTGCTCTACGGCGATGCCTTCGGGAATGATAACGCAGCTCATCTCGTGAAGGCTGGCCACGGCGATAACGTTCATGTGGGTCTGCACCGTTATCCAGGCCATTCCGTCGGAACCGTGGGCCATCACCCAGGAGAGCAGGTCGCACGCGTAGCCGCATTTTACTTCGTTTTCGCCGGCAGCGCCGTTAAGCAGCCTAGCGTCTATGAGTTTCGCAAGTTCGTTTACAGTCATGTTGTTTCTCCTCTATTCTCTGGTAAGCTCGCTTATCTCTACCATCTGTCTGGCCATTTCGCTGACCCTCGCCTTGAGCAGGAACAGACAATCCATCTCTTTCGCGTAACCGCCCACTATATCTTCAGCCAGCGCCTGGCAGGTGGGCGAACCGCAGGAACCGCAGTCCAGCCCCGGCAGTTTTTTGCGTATCTCTTCTATCCTGTCCAGTTTCTTTACCGCGGCGGAAAAATCGCTGTCCAGCTTCATGGCCTCTATCTGGCGTATGGGCGCGTCAAAGCACAGTTCGTCGCCCAGTTCCCTTACGTCGTCAAGGCTCACTGCGTCGGAGACCTTGACCTTTGGAAGGTTCACCACCAGCTGGCGGATGCGGTTTCGCGCAATGTACATGTTCTCAAACACGATAGGTCCGCCCACGCAGCCGCCTTCGCAGGCAAGCCCTTCAAAATACTTGAGTTCCGGCAGCCTGTCGTTTTCGATCTGTTCCAGTACCCTGCTCACGTTTTCGATGCCGTCCACCGCGAGCGCCTCTTCTTCCTCTATGGCCAGCGCTTCGCCGCCGGTCCTGGCCCAGCCGATGCCCAGCGCAGTGCATGGATGCGGCTCTATCTCGTCATGATCGTCGCTCTTCACGCGCCTTAACTGGCTGGACAGAAGCCCGTAGATCTCCAGTATGGAGATGGCTCCGTTGACCGCGCTCTTTGTGTGGCCTATGGGATTTCTGATGGCGGTGGCCTTCGAGGCGCAGGGCGTTATGAAAAAGCACCCGACCTCCTCAGGCTTCGCGCCCGTGCGCTTGCAGAATTCGCTCCTCGCGCGTGTAGCCGCCAGCTCCATCGGGCTTCTTACGTCGACTACGTTGTCGATAAGCTCCGGGAAGCGGACCTGTATAAGTCTGAGCACCGCCGGACACGCGGACGATATAAGAGGTTTGGGGCAGGATGGGCTCTTCAGTTTTTCCATTATGGCCCTGGACGCCAGATCGGCACCCACCGCCACGTCGAATACGTCGTTAAAGCCCATCCGCAAAAGTCCTCTCGTTATGGAGGATATGTCGTCTATGCGCTTGAACTGACCGTACAGCGCAGGCGCCGGCAGCGCGATCTTGTATTTGTAACGGTTTATGCTGCTGAGCGGATCGGTCACCGCTATCTTCGCGTGCTGCTTGCACACGCGTATGCATTCGCCGCAGTCTATGCAAAGCTCGTCGATTATGGTCGCCTTGCCTTTTCGTATTCGGATCGCCTCTGTAGGACAGCGTTTGAGGCAGCCCGTGCAGCCTACGCACTTTCCCTTATCCAGGCGTACGGAATGGAGGTTCGTCGCCATTTCAGGCCTCCTGTTTCAGATTGAATATCATTTCTATAAGTGTGCCTTCCCCGACTTTGGACTCGATCCTGAACTTGTCCGCATTGCGGGCCATGTTGGCGAGCCCCATGCCGGCGCCAAAGCCCATCATGCGCACGTCGTCACTTGCGGTGGAATAGCCTTCGCTCATCGCCAGTTCGATATCCGGAATGCCGGGACCTATATCCTTTGATATGAGCACCACGTCGTCCGGGTTGACTTCAAGCGATAGCGTGCCGCCGTCGGAGTGTATTACAAGGTTTATCTCCGCTTCGTAGCACGCGATGGACAGGCGCCTGACCACTCCCGCGTCCACTCCCAGCTTTTTCAGAATGCGCTTTATCTGGGCAGACGCTTCCCCGGCAGTGACAAAATCCATCTTCGCTACGTTGAATTCTTCCTTTAAAATGCTCATGCCTTGTCCTTTGTGCCGCCGACCAGGCCGCCGGCATAGAGCTTTCCGCTGGCAACGAATAACGTGAGCTCGGTACCCAGCACGCTTATGCCGTTTTCGTTGGCCATTTCCAACGCTTCAGCTGAAGGCAGCTTGCCCCGGGTGAACACTACCGCTCTTATGTCCAGCATGTCGCAGGTGCGCATAACCTGCGCGTTGACAAGTCCCGTAAGCAGGACCATATGCTCTTTTGGAAACGCCAGCACATCGCTCATCATATCGCTGGAACAGGCGCATTTGACATCCAGGTCCAGGTCGACCGTCTCGCTCAAGGGCTTGGCGGAAAGAATTTCCATAACGCTACCGAGCTTCATTTATACGAATCTCTCCTTTGTAATCTTTTCCAAATATATTATATCACATTTGTTACGATATTTCAACAATTCGCCGGCGACATATTAAAACTCGGCGCTTTGCGGCAATTATGAATTATTGACAGCTGTAAAAATTCATTTTCAGTGCAAATGCCTGCACGTGATTTTGAAAAATAATATTTAACACAATATACTCATTCATTTTTGACACGATGTGTTATAATAAAAACACATATCCGTTTAAGGAGGGAATCGCATGAAAAAGCTTCTCAGCTTGACGCTGTGTCTGTGCATCGCCCTATGCGGCTTCGTTTTCGCCGCCGCAGAAGAGGCGCCCACCGTTTACAGAACTCTGTATGACGGTGAGATCAGCACTCTCAACTATCTGACCACGTCCACCACCAACGATTTCACCGTATCCGCCAACGTGATCGACACTCTTGTCGAGCACGACCGCTACGGCAACATCGTGCCCTGCCTGGCCGAGAGCTGGACCACCAGCGAGGACGGCCTCACCTGGACTTTCAATCTGCGCAAGGGCGTGAAATGGGTCACCAGCACCGGCGAGTATTACGCCGACGTGACCGCGTACGATTTCGTGACCGCCGCCGAGTACATCCTTAACGCTCAGCATGCCTCCGCCACGGCCTGGATCCTGCGGGACTACCTGGCCGGCGCGAAGGATTATTATAATTCCACAAAGTCTCCCAAGGAAGGCGAAGCGGCGCCGGAACCTGTGGACTTTGCCGAGGTGGGCGTAAAGGCGCTGGACGATTATACCATTGCCTACACCACGAAAGAGCCCTGTCCCTATTTCCTCACCATGCTGGATTACATTTGCTACATGCCGGTCAACGCCGCCTTCCTGGCTGAAAAAGGCGACGATTTCGGCGTGGCCAACAGCGAGACCAATCTGCTTTACTGCGGTCCGTTCATTTTAAGCGAGCTCAAGCCTCAGGAATCCCGCGTATATACCAAAAACACGAGCTACTGGGACAAGGACAGTGTTTTCATAGACCGTATCGAGCAGACTTACAACAGCCAGGCATCTATCATTTCACCCGCCATGTACCTGAATGGAGAGATCGACGCCGCCAGTATAGATTCCAAAATCGCCGCCGAATGGCTCTCCGATCCCGAGACCGCGGACATGATCCATCCCGTGCGTCAGTTCGGCCAGTACAGCTACTTCTGGGCTTTCAACTTCGATCCCAACTTCGACGAGGAATATGAGCCCGAAAACTGGAAGCTCGCCGTGAACAACGAAGCTTTCCGTCTCTCCTTCGCCTACGCGCTCGACCGCTTAAAGGCCAAGACCGTCATCGAGCCCGAGAATCCCGAAGACCTGCTCTGGTCCACCATCATGCCCGAAGGCATCTGCTCTATCGA
>JAFZLE010000316.1 GCA_017551645.1 Clostridia bacterium
CGGTGTGACCTTCGACGTGGCCAGGCCCGAAAAGCCTGTCTCCCAGGGGGAGACCCGCACCGTGATGCTGCGCCCCGAGGGCGTAAGGCTGGCCGAAAATGGCATAATCCCCTGCAAAGTGCTTTTGAGCTGCTTTATGGGCTCCTACCAGCTCTACCATGTGCAGACCGCGGACAAAATGGTAAAGATCACCGACAACCACCCCGTGGGCAGGCGCGTGTTCGAAGTGGGCGAGGAGGCCTTCCTGGACTTCGAGCCCATCGACACCCACCTGATGTAGACCGGATATACCGCGCATTTGCGCGAGGAGGAATCTTTTGAGAATCGCTCAGCTTTCGGACTCATTTTTGCCCATCATGGATGGTGTGGCCAGGGTCACCCTGGCTTACACCGAGACCCTGTGCAAGATGGGTCACGAGCTTACCGTTATCGCGCCGCTGTGCGATACCGGGCACAGAGGCGGGCTGCCCTTTGAGATAGTGGACTTCAAGGCGGTGCGCCTGCCCCTTTTAAAACAGTATAAGACCGCGGAAGCCCGCTGGGACAAGCACTACATGGAGCGCATAAAAATGGTGCCCCTGGATATAGTGCACACCCAGTCTCCCTTCGCCGCGGGCACCGAGGCGCTGCGCCTGGCGGTGGAAAGGAACATACCCCTGGTGGGCATGTTCCACTCCAAGTATGAGGACGACTTCGTCAAGGCGGTGCATTCCCGCAGGATCGCCCACATAGGCACCCGCATAGTGGTGGACTTCTACAACCGCTGCGACGAGGTGTGGACGGTGAGCGAAAGCTCAGTGGACGTGATGCGTGAATACGGCTACAGGGGCGACGTGCAGGTGATGCTGAACGGCGTTTCCATGAAGCCGGTCTCCCGGGAAAAACTGGACGAGATCAACGCCCGCTTCGACCTGGGCGCTTCCCCCGTGCTTTTGTACGTGGGCCAGCTGGACTGGAAAAAGAACCTGCTCAACCTTATCCTCGCCGCCGGGGAGATGAAAAAGGCGGGCACTGACTTCCGCCTCGTGTTCGCAGGCCAGGGCATAAACCGGGAAGAGATGGAAAACAAGCTTAACGAGCTGGGCCTCATGCCCCATACCCGCTTTACCGGCCACATCACCGAAGCGGACACCCTGGCCGCCCTGTACCAGAGGGCCGCGGTGTACGCCTTCCCCAGCCTCTACGACACCGCATCCATGACGGTACGCGAGGCCGCCGCCCTGGGCACGCCCTCGGTGATGGTGCGGGGCGCCACCACCGCCAGCATAGTCGAAGACGGGGAAAACGGCTTCCTGTGCGACGATACCCCCGAAGACCTGGCCAGAGTCATCACCAGGGCGATAACCGATCCGGACGCGCTCAAAAAGGCGGGGGAAGGCGCGAAAAAGACCATCTCCATCCCCTGGGAGCAGACCATGGAAAAAGCGGTGAAACGCTATGAAAACCTGATCGAACTGGGCAGGCAAGGCAAGCTGAAAGATAAGTCCAAGCGCCTGCTGTAACGCTTCCCCCGATTTCAGCCATAATCTACCGTAACGGAGGCTTTATATGATAATTCCCACCTCTAAGCAGCTTGAGTTCCTGTCCTGGGAGGTGGGAATGTTTTTCCACTTCGGCATCCGCACGTTCTTTAACGGCCACAGGGACTGGGACGGGGAAGAGATGTCCCCCGATAAGTTCTGTCCCGAGTATCTGGACTGCCGCCAGTGGCTGAAAAGCGCGAAACTGATAGGCGCGAAATACGCCATAATGACCGCCAAGCACCACGACGGCTTCGCCCTGTGGCCCACGAAGCTGTCGCCCTATTCCGTGGCGGCGTCCCCCTGGAAAAACGGCAGAGGCGACGTGGTAAAGGAATTTACCGACGCCTGCCGCGCGGAAGAGATCAAGTGCGGGCTGTACTATTCCCCCGCCCAGTGGGGCTCCCACGCGGTGGAGTTCAAAGACGGCAGGGAATACGACGACTATTTTATCGGCCAGATAAGCGAGCTGCTCTCAAACTACGGAAAGATCGACTACATCTGGTTCGACGGCTGCGGCTCAAACGGCCACACCTATGACCAGAAGCGCATAGTGGGCGAGATCCGCCGCCTGCAGCCGGGCATACTCATATTCGACATGTGGGATCCGGACACCCGCTGGGTGGGCAATGAGGACGGCTACGCGCCTTCCCCCAACCTTTATGAAAAGGAAATGAACGTGCTGGGGGAAAGGAAAACGGTGTTCGCCCCCGCCGAGTGCGACTGCAAGATACGCAAAAACTGGTTCTACGACCTGGACGAGTACAGCTTAAAGAGCGTAAGCGAGCTTATGGGCATGTACCACGCCAGCGTGGGGCGGGGCAGCAACCTGCTGCTCAACGTGGGCCCCGACGAAAGGGGCCTGCTGCCGGAAGCGGACGTAAAGCGCCTAAGCGAGTTCGGCAGCGAGATATCCCGGCTGTACGGCCGGGACCTGGGTTTTGAAAAGGCGGTCAAAGCGGGAGAAAACCTGTTTGCCGCAGAATATTCCCCCCGCCGCCTTAAACTGTACAAAGAGACGGAGCAGCTGCCCCTGGTGTCCGCCGCCGTAATACAGGAAGATGTATCGCAAGGCCAGAAGATAACCTCCTGGAAGCTGTACGCCCGCCTGCCCTCCCTGCAGCCGGATACCGCTATACGCTGCCTCGTGGCTGAAGGCGGCACCATAGGGCACAAGGCCATAGTCCGCTTCCCCGCCCTGCGCACGGCGCGGCTGGAGCTGGAAGTGGCTTCCCGGGAAGGGGAAGCCGTCATAACGGATATAAAGGCGTACTGAGGTCAAAGCACATCATATCCCGGAGGACCGCTATGAGCGCTTGCAAACGTATTTTGGCCGTCATCCTCGCGATAGCGGCGATGCTTGCTTTTTCCGCGTTTTCGGAAGGAGGATCCGCCATGCGGGAGATACCCGTAACAGACATAGAGGGCATTCGTATCGGCCAGACTGAGAACGCCGGGGCCGGCACCGGCTGCACCGTTTTCATCGCCGAAAACGGCATGCGCGCGGGGCTGGACGTGCGGGGCGGCGGTCCCGCGTCCCGGGAGAGCCAGCTGCTTAATCCCCTTATGGCCGCCCAGACCATCCACGCCATAGTGCTCTCGGGGGGCAGCGCCTTCGGCCTGGGCACGGCGAACGGCGTTATGGAATACCTGGAAGAGAAGGGCTTCGGCTATGACGTGGGCGTGACCAAAGTGCCCCTGGTGGCCCAGGCGGACATATTCGACCTGACCGTTGGCGATCCCTTCGTGCGCCCGGACCGGGACATGGGCTACGAGGCGGCGCGCATAGCCTTTGAGGCGCCCAATTACAAAGACGGCAATTACGGCGCGGGCTGCGGCGCCACGGTGGGCAAGCTGCTGAACATGGACTACTGCATGAAGTCCGGCATAGGCAGCTACGCCGTGCAAATAGGCGAGCTTAAGATCGGCGCGGTGGTGGTGGTGAACGCCCTGGGCGACGTTTACGACTGGAAGACCGGCCGCCAGATCGCGGGCCTGCTCACCGAGGACCGCCTAGGCTTAAGGAGCACCTCCGACCAGATGAAGACCAGCATCCGGGCGGTGGATAACAAGTTCACCGGCAACACCACCCTGGCCGTGGTTATGACCAACGCCGCCTTCGACAAGGCGCAGCTGTGCAAGATCGCCGGCATGGCCCACGACGGGTACGCCCGCAGCATCAACCCCGTGCACACCTCCGCGGATGGGGACAGCATTTTCGCCGTGTCCGTGGGAGACGTGGCCGCGGACCAGGACCTTATCGGCACCCTGGCCGCCGAAGTGATCAGCGAGGCCATCACCCGGGCGATAATTGCTTCCGACAGCGCCTACGGCTATCCCTCCGCCTCTGAACTGGGGTTCGTACAGTAATCGACTGACCGGCGTCATTGCGAGGCACACCCACAGGGTGTGACGCGGCAATCCGTTTCCCGTTCCACGCCGCAGCGTGTTCCCCCAAAGGGACCATTGTAAAAGGAGTTTCATATGTCCATACAAGCCCTGCAAAAGATAATCGATTCTTCCCGCCGCGTAGTGTTTTTCGGCGGCGCGGGCGTGTCCACCGAAAGCGGCATCCCCGACTTCCGCTCAAAGGACGGCCTGTACAACCAGAAGTACAAGTATCCACCGGAGGTCATGCTCTCCCGCAGCTTTTTCGACACCCATCCCAAAGAGTTCTTCGATTTCTACCGCGACAAGCTGCTGCCGGAGGGCGTAAAGCCCAACAAGGCGCACCTTAAGCTGGCGGAAATGGAGAAAGCGGGCAGGCTCTCCGCCGTGGTCACCCAGAACATCGACGGGCTGCACCAGGCGGCGGGCAGCAAAAACGTGTTCGAGCTGCACGGCAGCGTGCACCGCAACTACTGCATGGACTGCGGCAAGTTCTACACTTCCGATTACATCAAGAATTCCGAAGGCGTGCCCCGCTGCGAATGCGGGGGCGTGATAAAGCCGGACGTAGTGCTGTACGAGGAAGGGCTGGACAACGCCACCGTCACCGGCGCGCTTCGGGAGATATCCTCCGCCGACACGCTGATAGTGGCGGGCACCAGCCTGAGCGTTTACCCCGCCGCGGGCTTCCTGGATTATTTCCGGGGCAAAAATCTTGTGCTCATAAACCGGGACCCCACTCCCGCCGATTCCCGCGCCCAGCTGGTGATCCGCGGCAAGGTGGGCGAGGTGCTGGACGGGATAAAGGTTTAGGCGTTGACCGGGCAGAATATGCAGACAGGCGCGGACGCGATCGCCGCGCCTGTTTTTGTATGCCTGCCGCGGTTTTGGGGCAGTATCCGCCGCCCGCCGTGCTTTAACAGCGCCGCGCCTGCATTTCGCCCGCGGATTTCTGCCACTTAGCGCGAAACACATGACAAAAGGCGCCCGCCCGGTTATACTATTCTCAACCAAACGAACTTATCAGGAAAGGGGTTTTCCTATGCAGGTGAAGATAGAGGTCTCGCCGGAGCATACGCCTCCGCGGGCGGTCATTTACACGGACCGGATAACGCCGGAGATACAGCGGGCTATCGACATACTTAAGGCAAAGGACGCGCCCGTACTGGCGGAAAAAGGCGGGCGCACGTTCCTGCTTTCCGGGCAGGATATCTGCATGGTCCGCATAGTAGGCGGAGAAACGAAGCTCGATACTCAAAACGAGGAGTTCTTCGCGCGCAAACGCCTGTATGAGTTACTGGACCAATTAGGCGGCGGCTTCATGCAGATATCCAGGTCCTGCGCGGTCAACCTTTCGTACATGGAGAGCGTGGAAGCCGGGTTCGGGGGGAG
>JAFZLE010000317.1 GCA_017551645.1 Clostridia bacterium
CGTTTCCCGCTTGAACATGTTTTTGAGCCTGTCCCGTAACATGTCACGGGCGCGGCGGCGGTTCTCGTCGCCTTCCATCAGGTTTTCCTTTTCGTCATAGTATCCCTGGGTTGCCTGCACACGGAAGCGCTCCAGCAGTTCAGATAGCTTTTTGGAGAGCTTTGCCAGCCCGGAAAAGATGATCCACAGCGCGCCCAGGCCCACAAAACCGAAGAACGCGATCAGGAAGATCTTGTCCATCGTGCTGATGCCGCCGATCTCCTCTTCCGCCGCCTCGATGTTCTCGGTGTTGAGCCGTACGGCGGAGTCGCCTCTCTGGAGCAGGGCGTCTAAGTTGCCCTCTTCCGCCACGTCCTGTCCGCCTCTGAGCAGCCACGCTATCCAGCCCAGCAGCGTCTTTATCTGTGCCCATACCCACAGCGCCGCGGCCTTTATGGGCTTAACGAACGACGCTACGGATACGGCCATGGCGAAGCCTATAACGATCCGGCGGTTCTTTCTGACAACGTTTATGGGCGGGCGCTTGTCTTTGTCCTGACCGCCGGACGACGTGGCGAGTCCCTGCCGGTTCAGGCTTATCCCGCCCATAAACACATATGCCAGCGCGCAGGCGCCCATAAGCAGCTCTGTCTCCCGGGCAGGCTGGCCAAAGTGCAGCACCAGCGCCATCACCGTGTAGTTTAGAAAGCCCAGCACCACGCCCGGCAGCTGCGTCCACACGCAGTCGTTTCCCGGCAGGGTGAGCATTGCCGTGAACGCCAGCGCTCCCATCCCGCCTGCCATCATCACGTGTTTTATAGAGCTTTGGAACCATTCACCGGGCAGCAGAAAACCGGCTGTCACAGCTGCCGCCAGCAGCAGTATGAACACGACCAGCCGAATGGGAAAGCGGTGTCCGGACTTTACGGTCTCCCTTATCAGTTCCCGGTCGGGGTTAGGGTCGTTCATGCGCGAAGCGGCGTAGGAAGCCACTTCCTGCACCTTATATGAGCCTACATACGCGGGCAGCAGCGCCGCAAGCGCGATGATCAGTGTCTGCGCGGCAAACCATGCGCAGGCATACACGGTGCCCGTCATGAACAGACCGCCTCCCCCGGCGCACAGCGGCGCCAGAGTCAACACGCACATTCCGGCCCGGAACAGCATATTCCCCAGCCGCTTCATCTGATCTCCCTCCCTGACAGGCTCAGCACTTTGACCGTGTTGCCCTTCTGCCTGAGCAGCGCGATCTCCTTTTCCACGTCCTCGTTCACATAGTCTGACAGTATGAGTATGTCCTCTCCGTGCACATCTCCCAATCCGGACAAAAACGTATGGAAATTCAGGTCCGGCTTCAGCACTATGCGGGCCATGGTCTCCAGTATGCCCTCGAACTGCGCCTCTCCCGGCGCAGTCGCCAGGTATATGCCCGTGCCCGCCTTTTCCCTGCCCAGCATTTCTGCGTTGCAGGCGAAGCCCGCGCTCATGCCGGATTTGATCGCCCTGAGGCATATGCCCGCCGCCAGGCTTATGGCGCGTTCCACGTTTTCTTCCTCATGGGCAGGCACCTGCGCCCACTGGCGGGAGTTGATCTGGATATTCAGTATCACCAGCGCCTTGGGGTCGGAGGTGAAATCCCTCACCTTCACCTGCAGGCTCTCGCTTTTCGCGCTGGCCTTCCAGTGGATGTCCTTAAGGCTGTCGCCCTGAGCGTAGGGACGTATTCCGCTCACCAGGAACGGATCTGGCATTATCCAGCGCTTTACCAGCGCGTCGCCCAGAAATTTGTTGGCAGGGTCGGGAATGTCGTCATTCCCCGGCAGCGCGGGGTAAACGGTTATACTGCAGTCCAAGTTCAGGAGCCGCGTTTTTTTATTGAGCCCGAACAGGTCTCCCACAGTGAGCGCGACGCCGCCCGCGTCGAACACGCCCCTCTTAGCCAGCGTTATCAGGTGGTGCCTGGTTATGGCGCACATGGGCGACAGGAAGAACAGGCTCTTATGGTACATGCCGTTGGTCTCATCCTGCTGTTTTTCCCCTTCGTCGGCGCTGAAAACTATGGCCTCGGGGATGCGGCTCTCCGCCCTCAGCCAGGGCACAGGCAGCAGCTTTTCGTTGCGGATACGCTCTATGAGCTCCGTCTTTTCGCCGCGAAACGCCGTGGTCTTGGCGAAATAGCGGCTGTACGTGAGCTGTTTGTAGTTAAACCATGCGAACAGCAGTGCCTGGACTGTTCCAAACAGCGCTGTCAGCACTACGAGCCACAGTACGCTCATTTTTCGTTAATATCCTCAGTGGGCACTTCCGTCATATCCAGCGCCTCGTTGACGGCGGTCTTCGCGGCATCGCTCACGCCGTACACGCTCTTCAGGGTGAGCCTGTGGGCCAGCACCGGCTGCGCCAGAGCTTTCACGTCGTCGGGAGTGACGAAGCTCCTGCCGTTGATAAGCGCCCAGGCACGGCACGCCCGCATAAGTGCGATCAGGCCGCGGGGACTCACGCCCAGTATCACGTTCGTTGCGGCATGGGTGTTCAGCACCAGCGAGGACATGTATTCCATCACAGGCTCGGAAAGGCTCACATTTTCGCATTCCTTCCCCGCCTCGATAAGCTCTTCCCTGCCGCACACGCTGTCCAGCTCCACCAAAGGGCTCTCGCCCATGAAGCGCTTGAGCATCTCCACGTTCTCAGGCCCGGAAAGCCTGCCCAGGCTGAGCCGCATCAGGAAGCGGTCCATCTGCGCCTCCGGCAGCGGGAACGTGCCCTGGGTCTCCACAGGGTTCTGGGTGGCGATCACTATGAACGGGCTGGGCAGGCGCCGGGTCTCGCCGTCTATGGTCACCTGTTTTTCCTCCATGCACTCGAGCAGCGCGCACTGGGTACGGGGAGTGGCGCGGTTTATCTCGTCCGCCAGCAGTATGTTGGTGAACACGGGACCGGGCTTGAACACGAACTCTCCCGAG
>JAFZLE010000318.1 GCA_017551645.1 Clostridia bacterium
GCCCGCCGGAAAGCTGGTTGGGATAGGCGGACGCCCTTGATTTGAGCCCCACCCTGTCCAGCAGCTTAAGCGCTTCCTCCTCGGCTTCTTCCCTGCTCACGCCCTTCAGTTTCATCGGGGCGATGGTAAGGTTCCTGAGTATGCTCATGTGGGGAAACAGGTTAAAGTGCTGGAACACCATGCCCATGCGCATGCGGTGCTGATTGATGTTCACCTTGGGGGAGGTTATGTCCGTACCCTCGAATATCACCTGGCCGCCCGTGGGCCTGTCCAGCAGGTTCAGGCAGCGCAGGAACGTGCTTTTGCCGCTGCCGGAAGGGCCGATTATGACCACGGCTTCGCCCTTGTATATGTCCGCATCCACGCCCTTTAACGCGTGAACCTGGCCGTTTGCGAACTTTTTTTCCAGCCCTCTGACGCTTATCAGCGGTTTATTCATAGTAACGTTATCTGTGCTCACCGCTTCTCAGTCTCCTTTCCAGCAAACCGACCAGCCGGGTAAAGAACATGACCACGGCCAGGTATATCAGCGCCACCGCGATAAGCGGCATGAAGGGCGAATAGGTGACGGAACGGATTATGTCCCCGCCCTTGTTAAGGTCCTTGACCGCCACGTAGCCGGATACGGAAGTTTCCTTTAGCAGCGCTATAAACTCGTTGGCCAGCGAGGGCAGTATGTTTTTGAACGCCTGGGGCAGTATTATGTACACCATGGTCTTCACGTAGCTGAAGCCCAGGGACTGGCCCGCCTCGAACTGCCCGTTGTCTATGGACATTATGCCGCCGCGCACTATCTCAGCCACGTACGCGCCGGAGTTTATGCCGAAGGCGATTATGGCGGACAGCGTGCCGTCTTTGTTCGAGGCGAATATTATCAGGTACATTATAAGCAGCTGCACCATTACGGGCGTGCCGCGGATGACGGTAAGATACACGGTGCAGACCTTGTCCAGCCCCTTGAGCAGAGATTTGCCCACGCCCCTTCGCAGGTTCTCGTGGTTTTTCTCCCAGGTCGCCTTTATGCACGCCACCACCGCGCCTATGACCACGCCCATCGAGCCGCTGGCAAAGGTTATGAGCAGCGTGGTCAGCAGGCCTTTCCACAGGTACTGCCACCTTTCGCCGTCCACGAAGTTCAGGCGGAACTGGGCGACTATCGGGTGATACTTTTTCGCCGCGGAGATGCCGTCCATGGCGTTGTACGCCTCAAGGCGCGCCGCGTCCTCGTTTTCCGCGTCCGTCACGTGCACGCTGATATACGCGCCCTCATAGGGAGAAGCGACCAGGGCGACCCATTCGTCCCCCTCCTGCGCCCAGAGCACGTCGTAGGTTATCTTGCTTTTCGCCTTGGCTTTGTTGGAGCCGTCGTCGGGATAGGTCAGCGTGACCGCGGAATACCCGGAGAGCTCCCCGTCGGACAGCACGAGCCCGTAAACGCTGAGCACTGCCTGCCCGCCCCGCTTCTGGTACGCGAACTGGGTGGTCTTTTCGTCCCCGTCCACGTCCGGCAGGTCCTTTATCGTGGTATATCCGGACGGCGCGAGCACGGTGCCCAGCTTGTAGTAGCCGTCCCTGTCCGCGAGGTCCGCGGTCAGGGTGCCGTAGGGCAGGCTCTCAAAATCCCTGTCCGTCAGCCGGTCCGTGCCTTTGAACAGCCACAGATAGCCTATCTGCAGTATCGCCGCCGCGGCGACCAGGCAGGCGGCTGTGTAGATCAGGACGCGTTTGGTCTTTGTCATGATACGCTCCAATAGTGTTTATTTACGCGCCAAGCGGGCGGGATAAGCTATCCCGCCCGCGATGCAGGCCGGCGCCTTATTCGGCAGCGGCTTCCTCGGCTTCCTCAATGGGGATGTACTTGAGAATGATCTCGGCAACGGTGCCGTCCGCGATCAGCTCGTTCAGAGCCGCGTCGATCTTCTCCTTGAGCTCGGTGTTCTCCAGCGCTATGGCGATGGCGTAATCCTCAACGGCGTAGTCGCTCTCCAGCAGGACCAGGTTGTCATAGGTCTCGATGTACGCCTTGGCGGGGTTGTTGTCCAGTACCACGCAGTCGATCTTGCCGGCGGCAAGGGCGGCGACGGCGTCGGGGCCGGTCTTGAACTTCAGCACGTTCTCATCGCCGAAATCGTCGGTGCAGTAGATGTCGCCGGTGGTGCCTTCCTGAACGCCGATGGTGTAGGCGGCGCCTTCCGCGTACAGGTCGTCAATGTCCTTGATGGGGCCGTCTACGGGCACGATTATGGACTGCACGCCCGTGGCGTAGGATACGGAGAAGTTGACGCTCTGCAGCCTCTCCTCGGTGACGGTCATGCCCGCCATGGCGAAGTCGATCTTACCGGAAGCGACCGCGGGGATCAGGGTCGCGAAGTCCATGTCTATGATCTCCAGCTGATAGCCCAGCTTCTCGCAAATGGCCGCGGCGATCTCGGCGTCGATACCCACGATCTCGGTGCCCTCATAGAATTCATAGGGCTTGAAAGCGGCGTTGGTGCCCATGGTCAGCACGGGAGCCTCGGCTACGGCGCACAGCGCCAGCATGGCGACCAGCAGTATGGCTATGATCTTTTTCATTTTATTCGTCCTCCTCAACAAGATGTGCGCATTATACATCCGCCCGAATAGAAATGCAAGTATTTCCGGGCAATTTTAACATAATATACACAAAACTTGTATATTTATGCATTTACTTTACATTGAGGATGAATATTCGGGGCTCCCGGGCGCCTTTTGCTCCCTTATGAGCGGGAAAAACCGGGCGCCGCCCTCTGCCCCGCTGCCTTGACTAAGCCCCGAAGGGTACTTTATAATGTAAACAAAACAGCATCAAGGAGGCGCGTATGCTACCCAGAAGCGAATATCCCCGCCCCCGCTTCAGGCGCGACGGGTGGATGAATCTAAACGGAGAGTGGGAGTTTGAGACCGATCCTTCCGGCAGCGGGCTTGAAAGGGGCGTGCCGGATAAACCCGAATTCGACAGGAAGATCACGGTGCCCTTCTGCCCCGAGAGCCGTTTGAGCGGCATAGGCGACACGGACTTCATGCCCCACGTGTGGTACAGGCGGCGTTTCGATCTGCCCGAAGCAGCCCGGGGCAAGCGGGTGTTCATAAACTTCGGCGCGGTGGATTACGAGGCGTCCGTGTACGTGAACGGCGCGCTGTGCGGCAGCCACACGGGCGGGTACACGGGCTTCCAGCTGGAGATCACCTCCGCGCTGGTGCCAGGCGAGAACACGATAGTCCTTAAGGTGGACGACCCCATGACCCCCGGGCTCCAGCCCCGGGGCAAGCAGTCCGACAGGTACGCTTCCTACGGCTGCGTGTACACCCGCACCACCGGCATCTGGCAGACGGTGTGGCTGGAATGGACGGAGGCGACCCGCATTACGGGCGTAAAGATCACTCCCGACGCCGTGAACGCCTCCGCTCTGCTTGAGATAGAGGCGGACGGGGAGCTTGAAGGCTGCGAGGTCACCGCCGAAGCGTCGTTTGAGGGCGAGTATGAGACCGAGGCATTCTGCCAGATGGACTCCGGCAGGAGCAGTCTTACTTTACTGATAGAAGACCCCCGCCTTTGGGAGCCGGGAGAAGGCAACCTGTATGACGTGAAGCTCTGTCTTAGGAAGGACGGACAGACGCTGGACACCGTATACACTTACTTCGGTCTGAGGAGCGTACAGATACAGGGCGGCCGCATGCTGATAAACGGCAGGCCCGTGTTCCAGCGCCTGGTGCTGGACCAGGGCTTCTATCCCGACGGCATATACACCGCCCCCAGCGACGAGGCGCTCAAAAACGACATACTCCTGTCCATGGCCATGGGCTTCAACGGCGCGCGGCTGCACCAGAAGGTGTTCGAGGAGCGCTTTCTCTACCACGCGGATAAACTGGGCTACCTGGTGTGGGGCGAGTTCCCTTCCTGGGGCATACAGCCTGACCTGCCCGAGAGCGCGGATATTTTCATAAGCCAGTGGCTGGAAGTGCTGAAGCGCGACTATTCCGCGCCCTCAGTGATAGGCTGGTGCCCCTGGAACGAGACCTGGGGGGAGAACGGCCACGGCATGCGCGCCCGCACCCAGCGCCTGTGCTACCTGGTCACCAAAGCCTACGACCCCACCCGCCCCGTGATCGATTCCAGCGGCGGCACCCACGTAGTATACGACATCTACGACGCCCACGACTACACCCAGGACGTGGAGACGTACCGCGAAAGGTTCGCCCCGGGCGCGAAGTTCTTTGACAACTGGACCAAAAAGTATTACGAGGGCGACAAGCCCGTGTTCATAAGCGAGTACGGCGGAATAGGCTGGAACCCGGACGGCGCGGGCTGGGGCTACGGAAGCGGGCCCAGGACCGAAACGGAATTCATAGAAAGGTACAGGGGGCTTACCGAAACGCTTTTGGACAACCCCGGGCACATAGGTTTCTGCTACACCCAGCTGACCGACGTGGAGCAGGAAAGGAACGGCCTGTACTACTACGACCGCCGGCCCAAGTTCGACCCCGGCATAATAGGCCCCATCACCTCCCGCAAAGCGGCGTACGAAGACACCTGACGCCCAGTTTCGAATCCTCCGATGAAGTATCCCAATATTACCCGGGGCGCGTTCATAGACCGCCCCAACCGCTTTACCGCCCACGTGGATATAAACGGCAGCGTCCATACCGTGCACGTGAAAAACACGGGGCGCTGCGGTGAGCTGCTCCTGCCCGGCGCGGAGGTGTTCCTGACCGCCCCGGGCACGCCCGGCAGAAAGACCGTTTACGACCTGGTGGCGGTCACCAACCAAAACGGGCTGGTAGTCAACATAGACAGCCAGGCGCCCAACGCCGTCGCTAAGGAATGGCTATCCCGCCGGGGCTACGACAGGATAGTCCCCGAGTACCGCTTCGGGGATTCCCGGCTGGATTTCTATATGGAAAAAGGCGCGGAGCGCTGCCTTATGGAGGTCAAGGGCTGCACGCTGGAAAGGGAAGGCGTCGGCTATTTCCCGGACGCGCCCACCCTGCGGGGCGCCAGGCACTTAAGCGAACTGGCAAACGCCGTAAAGCAGGGCTATACCGCTTACCTGGCGTTCGTTATACAGATGGAGGGCGTTTACGAGGTGCGCCCGAATACCGATACCGACCCCGCCTTCGCCCTGGCGCTGGAAAACGCTGAGCGGGCGGGGGTCAGGGTGCTGTTCCTCCCCTGCCGCGTGACCCCGGACACTTTATCCGTTAACGACTGATCTTTCAACAATAAAAAGCGCGCCTGTCTCCGCCGTCCGTGCGGTGATCGAGCGCGCCTTTCTTGCTTTAAACCGGGATCTGTCTGCCTGATCCGGCTGTTTCAAATGGTTTTGTAGAGCTCGTAGCAGTTATGCCCTTTGGGAACGTCCCTGAGTTCGCCTCTGACCAGATAGCCGTTCTTTTTGAAGAAACCGACGTTCCAGTCGCCCGCGTTCGTGAAGACCATCGAAGCGCCGTTTTCCTTTGCGAATCTCTCCGCTTCCTTCAAAAGATACGTACCAAGACCTTTGCGTCTCAGCGGCTCTTCCACAAACAGCGCATCAATGGAAGCTCTGTCGCCTTTTTCAGCGTCAGCGATCACGCCCGCCGCAAACTTGCCGGCATTATCCGCAAGCTTCCTGTAAAAATCAACAGTTTCGCATTCATGAACGTAGGCTTCGCTGTATGTACTGAGACCTTTTTCGATCACTTCCGCGTCACCGTCATTGCCGAGCGAAAGCTTGAAGCGTGTGCCAGTGTTGTTGGTCGGTACATATTCCGGCGTGTCCCTGTCAAGATATTTGACCAGCGAATAACTGATGTAGCCGTTTGGGGTCTTCATAGTGGTAAAGACCGTGTAGCCGTGTTTTTCATAGAACGGCCTTGCCATATAGCTGGCGGTGCCCAGCGTCACGACTCTGCAGCCCTTCTCTCTTGCGATACGCTCGACTTCGCGGAGGATCATGGATCCGATCCCCTGATGACGGTAGCGTTCATCCACCCAGAGATCGTCAAGCAGCACTCTCGACCAGTGATATTCGTAAGCTGTGGCGATACAGCCGCCAATGATCCCGCCGCTTTCATCCTCGACCTTGAGCACGAATCCTTCTTCGTCCGCATCCACTTCGCGCGGCACGACCTCATTTATCTTTTCGCCGATGTATCCGGCTTCTTCTTTTGTCAGATCATCGATCACGTATTCCATTTATTCCCTCCGCTGACGCCTTTCCAGCGCGCCTTGCGCCGCAAAGTATTCTTCCCTGGTGAGCAGGCATTTGTCTATTGTCTTATGGGCGCCGTCCCAGGGACGTACCCTTTCTATAGTGTCACGGTAGCGGAAGCCGAACTTCTCCGCCAGCGCTTTGGAGCGCAGGTTTTCCCGGTAATAACCGTAGGTCATATCCTCAGCGCCCAGCGTTTCGAACGCCAGCTCCAGCAGCAGCGCCACTATCTCTTTTCCGTAGCCCCTGCCCTGCCAGGAGGTGCCCACGCAGATGCCGCACTCCTCGAAATGCCCCTTTTCGTACTCGTTTACGGCGCACAGCCCTATCGCCTCGTCCGTGTCCTTAAGGGCTACGAACCAGGCGAGATGCTCCTTTTGGAACTGTATGCTCCTTTCGCACCTGGCAACGGCTTCTTCCTGCGTATGCGTGGGCGCGAAAAGCATCCATTTGTACACTTCCTCGTCGCCCCAGACGTTTTTGAGCATGGACTCCCAGTCTTCCGCCCGCGCCTTGCGCAGCACTATGTGCTTCCCTATCAGCGTCTCGTACATAACGCGCTCACCTCTTCAAAATACAATACAGCCGGGACAGGCGTTGGACCTTCCCGGCTGCACGTAAAGATACCCGGTTTTAGATCTCGGGAGACTTGTCGTTCTCCAGGGGCGCGTCCTCAACGGACTTGATCGCCCAGCGGGCCATGTTCATCACAGTCTTCTGCGCGCCCACGGCTATGATCACCTGGTCGTCCTTAACGCCGGTCACGGTGCCGTAAATGCCGCCGATGGTACATACCCTGTCGCCCACTTTAAGGGCGTCCAGCATGGCCTTGACCGCCTTTTCCTTCTTCTTCTGGGGGCGGATCATCAAAAAGTACATCACGCCGAACATTATCACCAGGAAGCCGATGGAAAATATCATGCTCATACCGCTGCCCGCGGCCGCTTCGTCGGTGGTTCCCGCGCTGGAATCCAGCAGATTAAAAAGCCTGAACAGATCGCTCATTGTGTCGCTCCTCTTTAAAGAAAATAGCGTTTCCGCTTTTCGCGGATGCTCACTTTATCCATTTTACCATAAGTTCCGCAAAATCACAACACCCGGGCGGCAAATTCGGGGGATTTTGCCGGGAATTTACGTTCGCCGGCGGACAGGGCGCGCAGGATAAGTACCGCGCGGCTCATCTGTTGTACTTTCTGCCCGCCCTGACGAGCATGGCGAGCCCCGCCGCAAAGCCCGCGGCGAAACTCACGAAACTGTATGCAGACTCCGTAAAGCCCAGAAGCGCCGCGGAGATCACCGCGCCCGCGCCGATCGCCATAAGCCCTGTGCCTGACAGTTTGCAAAAAGCCGGCCTGTCTTCGGGCGACACCTTATTTGTATGGTAATCGTGCAGCAGCGTGATCTTCTCTTTTTTCCACACCAGCCAGCCCAGCCGGGCGATGACGATGCCCACTCCTCCGGTCACCAGCACGCCTGCGATCTTCCCGAACATTCTGCCCTCCCCTAAAAAACCGCGGCATGAAAAAAAAAGAAGGCGGGCGCCTTCTTTTTATTTCTCCTCCGCTTCTACCTTGATGATCTCCTGACCGTCATAGTAGCCGCAGGCCTTGCACACTCTGTGGCTGAGCTTCATCTTGCCGCACTTGGGGCACTTTACGATGCCGGGCAAAGACAGCTTCCAGTTGGCGCGGCGGGAATTTCTTCTGGCCTTTGATACCTTTCCTTTGGGTGTCGCCATGGATCACACCTCCTCGTTGTTATTGTGAAGTAATACGCTAAGCGCCTCCAGCGGGCGAGGTCCCCTCGCGCCTTCAAGGCAGCCGCACGGATCGGTATTGCGGTTTTTGCCGCACACGGGGCAGAGCCCCTTGCAGTCTTCCCTGCACACGAAGCGCATGGGAAGCTCGCTTATGAGCGCCTCAAACGCCGCGCGGGATATGTCGGCCCGGTATCCTTCCAGGGGGTAGGTATCTTCCCCTTCCTCCCGGGCGAACACGCAGTCCACCGGCACGTCCATATCCAGATCCGTTGCCTCGAGGCAGAGGGAACAGTGTGCCTTCACCGTGACCCTCAGGCGGGAATTGACGCTGACCATGTCGGTCTCACCGGTCATCACTCCGGAAACGAGCGCGTTCTCAAAGCCCAGCGTCTCGCCCATGAAAAACGTGGGCTCGAACTCAAGGGGCATCTCAAAGGGAATGCCCGCGCCGGGGTTCGACAGCGCTTTAGACACGTCCAACATCCTTAGCCTCCATTAGCCTTTATATTGTAATGATTTCGTCATAAAAAGTAAAGTTAAATAGTGGTTAATCCCCGGATTTTATGCCGTTTTTCCCCATTTTGGGATCATTTGCGCATGACTGCGGCATATCCGGCCCGCCCGCGGCGCAGTTTAAGAAGCGTTAAAAGTAAAAACACGCGCCTGTCCGTCCCGCTTACCGCACGTTTTTTGCCCCCTGATTTTGAAAAACGCCCGGTTCTGTGCTAAAATCAGGCGACCGAGTGTTGTACGGAGGATCTTATAA
>JAFZLE010000319.1 GCA_017551645.1 Clostridia bacterium
AGCACGGCGTTTGAGAGTCCCAATGGTCTGAGCGCGTATGTGAAGCAGTATGCCGAGGATCCTGAGTTCAGTTCATACTTTGACGGGCCCAGCGGGCTGAACGCGCTGGTAAAGGCCTACGAAAAAGACCCTGCTAGCTTCAATTCATTCTTCCAAAGCCCATCGGGGCTCGTGGCGCTGGTAAGCGCCTACCAGAAAGACCCGGCAGGGTTCAACGCGTTCTTCAGCAACCCTGACGGCCTTTTGGCGCTGGTGTCTGCTTATAAGGAAGACCCCACCGGCTTCGATTCCGCGTTCGCAGACCCGTCGGGGCTGTTGGCAATGGTGTCGGGGTACATAAAGGACCCCGCCGCGTTCGTAGCCGATTTCGACGGCCCTTCCGGACTGCTGGCGCTGGTGTCCGCGTACGCTGAAGTCAGCACGGGCGCGAGCACCTCTTCCCTATCGCCTACGGTAACAGCTTCCGTCACGCTCAGCGACCTGGACGCCGCCGCGGTCAAGGCGTGGAAAGCAGTGAACGGGCCGAAGGTGGATCTTACATCCTCAGTAGGCCTCTCCGCTTCGGTGTCACTGGGCGAAGGCTGGGAGACTGCGCTGAAGGATAAATACGACGCGGGACTGCTGGCCGTGTACGGCACTGACGGCATGCCACTGCCGGTTACCCCGGACGTGCTTGAGCAGCTGACCGCCGACAGCATCATAGTGGGCGTGGACGCCAACGGCGTATACCATGTTGTGGTCAAACCCGAGTGGGCAAACGTCACCGATGAAGAGTTAGAGGATTTCAATAAAGGGTTCACCCCTGATAGCGATACTTACCAGAAGCTGATCACCAAATGGGACCAGTATCGTGCGCTCATGGCCAGGGGCGGGTCCATGCACTGGTTCGGCGACAGCGATACCGGCTTTATAGGCGCGCTGAACAAGGCGGCCGACTGGGCGGGCGGAGCGATCAACGACGTATGGGATTTCTTTACCGAAGACCTGTCGCCCTATGAGATAAACGAGTTCGCTCAGGCAGCTGCCATGCTGACCAGCGCCGTAAACGAAGGCGCCAACTCGTATTCCGCGTACAGCGACGAAGCAGTACAGTTCTTAAGCGATATGGCGGACGCCACCGAGGCTGCCAACGCCAGCGGGAAGAACATGGAACTGGTGAATCAGACGCTGGCCGAACTGGCCTCTGTGGGCGTGAACATCAAGGCGTCAGAACTGCCTGACTACCTGAGGGAAATGGCCCGGGGAGCCCGGTACGGCACGATGAGTCTGGGCGGCATGACGGACCGGCTCAGTCAGATGAACAGGGAGGTCGAGGAGGCCAGGGCGGAGAGCGCCGACGTGACTCAGCTCATGGCCGCCCAGGGCGAACGTCTGCTCTGGAGCAGCTATACGGAAAAAGCCAACGAAATACGCGCGCTCACGAGGGGACTTACCGCCGAGGAGCAGACGTATCTGACTGCCTATGAATCCTACGCCCGGGCGCGCCTCGAGGCCTCTCAGTTTGACAGGCGCATAAATGGGAACAAGTTTGCCAATGATGGCATGCAGGGCAGGGCAGATACGAATACAAAGACGGCTGAAAAGAATGCCGCAGTGACCCGGAAGCTGAACGAGCAGCTCGAACAGGGGTTGATCGATTATGAGACATATGTGGCCAAGGCTAACGCGCTGATGCAGAGCGCCGACACAAAGGCCTGGGACGATTACTACAACGGCATGAAGACGTACGTGGACGCGCTGAAGGAATACGGGCTTGAAGTGCCGGAAGCGTACGAACAATTCCTTTCGGCTTACACCGGGTTCCAGAGCGAAGTGAGCGCCATGCGCGGGTATATGGCTAACGGCTATTCCGACATGTGGTACGAGAAGGAGAGCATGGACCAGGCGCTGGGATTCCTCGCGGACTTCGTGCGCCTGTCCGAAAAGCTGGGCTCGTCCGAAAAAGCGCTCAGGGAAATGTCCGCGGACGAGGGCCAGAACGTAGTGGACGAGTACTTTAATCCCAACTACCTGGCGGCGTGGAAAGCAAAGCATGATGAGCTGGAAGCACTGCTGGCGTCGGGCACACAACTGAGCGACGAGCAGGCTGCGTTCATGAGCGAGTACCGGACGCTGATGGATTTCTTTGGAGAAGACTTTCTAAAGGACGTAGACCTCACTGAAAACGGCAGCGATATAGGCGGCAGCGTAGGCGAAGGCATCGAGAGCCGGCTCACGGGCTACGACTTCTCCGGCACCGGCACGACTGTTGCGGATAACCTGGAAACGGCTGTGCGGGAGCCTTTGGGGGCGCACTCTCCGGCCACTCGGTTCATACCCATAGGCCTCAGCATATCCCAGGGCCTGGCGTCAGGCATACTGAGCGGCATGAGCGCGGTCACCAGCGCCATAGTGTCGGTAGCAAGCGCCGCGGTAGCCGCCGCCAGGGAGGCGCTGCAGATACATTCTCCCTCCCGGGTGTTCCGCGACGAGATAGGCGCAATGGCCATGGCGGGCTTCGGAGAGGGCGTTATATCCCAGACGAACGCCCAGGGGCGCATCATCCGCAACGCGGCCAGGTACCTTACCGGGGAAGCGCGGTACGGAGTTAATGCCGGGTACATGCAGACGACCAACAACTACACAACCAACGCGCCGGTGAGCTTTGAGGGCGCGACCTTCTCCATACGCGACGAGCAGGACATTTACGCCCTGGCGCGTGAGATAGCCGCGCTCACCAAACGCGAACAGGCGGGAAAGGGATTCAGGGGATGAGAACAGTCATAGACGGAATACAGGTAACTGCCAGTGGGGAACTTTCCTGTGAGGAGCTCGCGGCTTACGTGCGCCGTGGCCAGGACAAGTACGGCCGCGCGCTTTTGAGCATGGACATAAAACCCGACGGCGAGTATGTCGATATATCCTACCGCACACGGAAATTACCATTTGACCGCATCCGCCGTATCACGGGCTATCTGGTGGGCACGCTGGATAAATGGAACGACGGCAAGCGTTCGGAAGAGAGAGACAGGGTCAAGCATGCGGCCGGGTGAAACAAAAGAATATGCTGGATATAATAACGCTTTTATGGTATAATAAGCGCATAGACTGAGACCGGGGAGGTGAATTGACGTGTTTTACCTGAAACTGTATGATATGACGCTGATCGGTTTTGAGATGACGGAAGATCTTCTCGACGGTCAGTAATGTCATATACGCAAGATAGATGAAAC
>JAFZLE010000320.1 GCA_017551645.1 Clostridia bacterium
ATGAACCGCCCGAGAACACGGAAAGCAGTATGCCCAGCAGCACCGCGGCTGCGAGCACCACCGCCCAGGCGGGATACCTGCCGACTTTGACCTCCATGAACTGGTCAAAGAAGGTCTTGGCCCGCTTTGCGCCTTCACGGGAAACGGTCTTCGCCTTTTCAAGTCCCTCGCGGGATGCGGCTTTCACCTTATCAATGTCTATAGGCGCGGCGGCTTTCGGTTTTGCCAGATTGCCTCCGCTGTTTTGCGCACCGGGCGCTGCGGGGCGGCGGCGGTATACGGTGCCGCAGCCCGGGCAGGTCACCGAGCCGTCCGCGTTCTTGACAGCAGTGTCAATATAGCCGCCGCATTTTCTGCAGGTCATGCTCTGCCCCGTTTATCAGGTCTTGGGAGCGTAGCCGCCGATAAAGGGAAGCTGCTTCGCCTTGAAGGAATAAGCGTTGTAGATGCCCAGCAGGCTGAAGCCTATGGCGGCGATCCACACAACTACGCGCACGATCCAGAAGATGATGCCCAGCACGGGGATCTTGCACAGCAGTTTGAGCACCAGCAGCGCTACGGTCTCGCAGATCGCCAGCACCACGCCCTGCCTGGCATGATAGCCCGCGAACTTGCTGTCGGACACGAACAGCGGCACCAGGCACAGGAACCATACATAGCTCAGCATGGCCCAAAGCCTGCCCTTCTGCATATCGTCGGGATCAAATTTGCTGCTTTCGTCCTTGGTGTTAAAGATCATGCTAAGAATCCTGTTAAAGTCCATATTGCCCTCCTCAAATTATAATCCGATAGTCATGGTGACCTGGAGCATAAGCGTGGATACCTCATTTCCCTTGCCGTCGAAATAGGTCTTGCGGATCCAGTACTTGTCTCCCGGAACAACAGGCTCGGACACGGTTACGACTTTCAGTTCGCTGCCCCTCAGCACCATCTGGCTGAAGATGACCTCTTCATCAGAATTGAGGATCTCGAACTTCACCTTGTACACGTACATGCCCTTATTGCAGAAGTTGACCTGCACCTTGGTACGGGTTATATCCGTAAGCAGTCCGTCGCCGCCCAGCTTGCCTTCTTTGTAGACATTTCTGTAATCCGGGCTGTCGGGGCTGACGGTCAGCGTGTCTATTTCCTCATTCGCGGCGGCAAGCTGCTCCTGCGTGCCTGCCAGCTCTTCCTGAGTCTGGGAGAGTTCGGTCCGGGTATCCGCCAGCGTTCCCTGAGTGGAAGCGAGCTCCGTCTGCGTGTCAGCCAGAGTATCCTGTGTGGACTTGAGTTCGTCCTGCGTTTCCTCAAGGGTCAGCATGGTGTCATGCAGATCCATCTGTGTTTCGGCGAGAGTTTCCTGGGTGAAAGCAAGCTCCTCAGCCGTTTTGGTCAGCTTCTGCTTGGTGGTATCGAGCTCAGTAACGGTATCGCTGAGCGTCTGCTTGGCGGTATCGAGCTCGGCAGCTGTATCGGCCAGTGTCTGCTTTGTGGTATCAAGCTCGGAAGCCGTATCGGCAAGCGTTTGCTTGGTGGTGCCAAGTTCCGCAGCAGTATCGCTGAGCGTCTGTTTCGTGGTATCAAGCTCAGTAACCGTATCGCTTAACGTCTGCTTCGTTGTGTCAAGCTCTGCAGTTGCATCGGCAAGCGTTTGCTTCGTGGTATCAAGCTCAGTGACGGTATCGCTTAACGTCTGCTTCGTGGCGTCAAGCTCGGAAGCCGTATCGGCAAGCGTTTGCTTGGCGGTGTCAAGTTCCGCAGTTGTATCGCTGAGCGTCTGCTTGGCGGTGTCAAGTTCCGCAGCCGTATCGCTGAGCGTCTGCTTCGTGGTGTCAAGCTCGGAAGCCGTATCGGCAAGCGTTTGCTTCGTTGTGTCAAGTTCCGCAGTCGTATCGCTGAGCGCCTGCTTTGTGGTATCAAGCTCTGCAGCAGTATCGGCAAGCGCCTGCTTTGTGGTATCAAGCTCCGCCGCGGTTTCCGTCAGGGTCTGATTGACAGTATCAAGTTCGGTCTTCGCCTGAGCCAGGCTGTCCTTTACTCCCGTAAGCTCATCAAGCGTATCCGCCAGCACCTGATCCCTCTGTCCCAGAGTTTCCCTGGTGCTTTCCAGCTCGGTCTGGGTGTCGGTGAGCGTCTGCTTCATGGCGGTCAGCTCGGCGGCGGCAGCTTCCAGTTGCGCCTTGGTCTCGGTCAGCGCCGCGTTGGCGCCGTCAAGTTCGTTTTTGGCGTCCTCAAGCTCTTTGTTTTTGCTCTCTATATCGCCGCTCAGGTTCTCGACCAGCGTCTGCTTTTCAGCGAGAGATGCGTTGATCTCGTCCAGAGTGGTGTTCGCAGCGGTAAGCTCGCCTTCCAGCTCGGCCACCTTGGTCTTGAGCCCGGAGATCTCCTCGTCGTACTGAGTCACCACCTGAGATATGGGGGCTATCTCCGCCCTGGTTTTTTCCACGGTCTCGAGCCCCTTATCCAGCTGGGCGGCTTCCTCGCTCAGATGACCGGCCAGCGTCTCGGACAGCTGGGCGACTTCCTTGTTTTCTGTGCCCAGGGAAGCGAGGCTTTCCTGCAGCTGGGTGTTGATCTGCTTTATGTTCCCGATAGTGTCCGCGAACTCGTCGGTTTTGCCGTTAAGCTCGGACACCTGCTCCAGCAGTGTCTTCTCGCCGTCCGCAGTGCCGGTGCCTTCGAGCCCGTCCAGATATGCCCTTGCGTCCGCGACCGTCTGCTTGAGCGCCTTGCCCGCTTCGTCATCTTCGCCTAAAAGCGCGGTGATGGCGTCTGCCTCGTCCAGGCTGCTGCCGAGATCCTGAGCGGCAGTCTCCACCGTTCCGGACAGCGCGTCAACTTTGGCGCCGATCTCCGCGGTCTTCTCGCCGTAGGAAAGATATTCCGTTTCCTTGGACTTCAGCGTCTGGGTGAGCTCGTCCACCTGGGCGGTAAGGCCCTCGATCTGCTGGACGTATTCCGTCTTCTCCCCTTCGAGCGTCGTGACCTGGGCAGAGGCGAGCGCCAGCTGATTCTGGGCGGTGAGGTTCTCGCTTACAAGCTCATCGTACAGCCGGGTCTTTTCGTCGGCTTCGGCTTTCAGCGTGTCGTATTTTTCGCAAAGCTCGTTATATTCGTTTTCAAGCACTTCGTACGCGGCGCTCTTTTCCAGCATCTCCGCTTCGAGCGCGGTCACTTTCTCGCTCAGTTCGCTCACGGACTGGTTCGCTTCGGTGAGGGCGGACTCGGTGCTGCTGAGCTTAGCCGCCAGCGCGTCCCTTTCGCCTTCCAGCGCTTCGATCTTAATGGAGTTGGATTCTATCTCGCCTTCCAGCTGGCTGATCTTGCTCTCGTTGGACTCTATCGTCTCATTCAGCTGACGGATCAGCTCGTCGTTTTCCTGGATCGTCTGGCTGAGCTTAAGGATCTCTTCCTTCTGGGCTTCGATCTCGCCGTTTAGCTCGGCGATCCGGGCGGCGTTAGCTTCATTGTCAGCGGAAAGCGCGAGGATCTGCGCTTCCTTCTGGGCGATCGAAGTATTAAGCGTGTCTATCTCTTCCTGCTTTTCGGCAGACTCGGCGGTCAGCGTGGCGATCTGCGTGGACTTTTCTTCAATGTCGGCGTTCAGGCCGGCGATCTGCGTGGATTTTTCGGCGGATTCGGTGATAAGATCCACGATCTGAGTCGTCTTCTCTTCAGATTCGGCGGTAAGGTTCGCGATCTGTGTGGATTTCTCGGCGGATTCTGCGGTCAGATCGGTTATCAGCGCGGACATATTTGCCGTCTCGGCAGTCAGCTCCTCTATGGTCTGGGCGTCCTGCGCGGCTTTTTCGTTGGCCAGTGAAAGCTCTCCGTCCAGCGTCTCTATCTGCCCCTGGGCGTCCTCAAGCTGAGTGTTCAGGCCGGCGATCTCTCCCGCCTTGCGGCTGATGTCGTCATTCAGGGAGACGATCTCCTCTCCCTGCCTGGCGACCGTCTGTTCGGTCGTGGACAGCTTTTGCTCGGTGTCCTCAAGCGCGGCGTTTTTCTTTTTGTATTGGCTGAACAGCACCGCGTTGCCCGCCAGTGATAGTACCAGAAGTATGGCGATTATTATGACCCAAGTCTTTTTCACGCTAACCCCTCCGCTTTTCCGTATACTGCGTTTATTATATCACATTTTATACTCTATTATAAGTGTTTTTTCGGTTTCCGCACCGATTTAATAGAATCGTAATATTTTCGTTTTCGCAATCATCTTCCCCGCAGCTCACAGTGCTTTGGGACGGAACAAAAGGAAAAGGCGGCGGATATTCCGTCGCCTTTTCGCTTAAAAACGCTTACTTGAGCGTGATTATTACTCTCCTGTAAGGGTCCTCGCCCTCGGAATGGGTGGTAACGTAAGGGTTCTGCTGCAGCGCGCTGTGGAGCACACGCCTCTCGTAGGGGTTCATGGGCTCCAGCACGACCCTTCTGCCGGACTTTCTGGCGCGGTTGGCCATGCGGTTGGCCAGCTTTACCAGGGTCTCCTCACGCTTGGCGCGGTAATGCTCCACGTCCAGCGTCACGCGGGTGTACTCGTTCTTGTCCCGGTTGACATACAGGCTGGTAAGATACTGCGCCGCGTCCAGGGTCTCTCCCCTGCGGCCGATCATCACGCCCAGCGTGTCGCCGTTGATGTCCACGAATACCTGGTTTTCTTCCTCGATTATGCGTATGTCAACCTGCACGCCCATGAGCTTGGTGAGCTGTGAAATGAAATCGTACGCTCTTTTGCCGTTCTCGCCCAACTTGTCCAGGTCCAGTTCCGGGAATTCCCTGGCGGGAGTGAGCGCCACGGGCGCTTCGTCTTCCATCATGGCAGTCTCGGAATCTTGAGCGGGCTTGGATTCTGCCTTGGGTTTCTTTTCCTTGCGGGACTTGGATTTGGTCTTCTGGGGAGCCGGCTTCCCGGTCTCTTCAGGCTCGGCGGGCTTTTCGGCCGCCTTTGCGGGCTGCGCCTTCTTTTCGGGCTGCGCCTTCTTCTCGGGCTCCAGGCTGATGACAGGCATGTCTACCGAGAAATCGTCTTCCGCGTTATCGTCTTCCCTGACGCTGATCTTCACTTTCGCGAGCCGCCCGAACATGCCGAACAGTCCGGGGCTGCCCCTGTCTATGACCTCGTGCGTTACCTGGCTTAAGTCCAGCCCCAGCTGCTTAAGCCCGGCGCTCAAGGCCTCTTCAACGGTCTTGCCGCTGGCTTCTATGGTCTTCAAGGCTGTAATATCTCCTTTGTCTGCTTGTCGCTCCGGGACATCTTGCCCCTGGGCGAAGAGTGGTCAATGTAGTAGTTCACCGCGAAGCCGGATACGATGCTCCAAACGTTCACGAACACCCAGTAAATGGCGAACGAAGCGGTGCTGCTCCAGCAGATCCACAGGGACATGATGGGGAAAAGCCACTTCATGAACTTTCCCGCGCCTCCCTGGGACTGGCCCTGGGTTTCGCCCTGACCGGGAGTAAGCTTGGTGGCCAGTACCTGCGTTGCGCACGCCAGTATGGGCAGCACGCAGTAGCCGTTCACATACCTGCCCCACGAAGAGGGGATGGACATGCTGAACAGCCCGATGACGGATGCTTTCTGGTAGCCCACAGACGCCGCGATCGCGTTGTCTATCATACTGGCTATATTGTTAGCTTCTACGAAAGGAATCTCTATCTGAGTGCTTGAGAACTTCAGGCTAGTTAAATTGAGATAATTCATCAGAAAAGATAATTTGTTGAAGTCCTCTGGAAGCTTCTCTGGTGAGGTGCTCCACATTTCGATCAACGCGTTAAACCCTTCTGCTTTCCCAAGATTTTCCAGCTCAGGGAAGAGATTCGTATAATACTGCTGCCAGGTGGTAGTGAGCTCGGAAACGGTGGGTATGACGGTCCTGCCGAAGTTGTCCGGCTGGAACACGCTCTTGATCCACAGCCAGCTCTGGGTGTTGCCAAAATCCACGGTGCCGTCTTTTATGGACGCAACAACCGTTTCAAGGGCTTCCAGGTCGAACGCGCCGTCTTTCCACACGCCGGCATCCCTGAGCCAGGCATACATGATGTCTACCTGCAGCTGGGCAGCCACGCGGCGCATGGCGGCGAACATGATGTAGAGAATGGGCAGCTGGATAAGCATGGGCAGACAGCCGCTCAGGGGGTTTACGCCGCTTTTCTTGTAAAGCTCCTGAGTTTTCATGTTGAGCTTTTGCTGATCGTTGGCGTAACGCTTTTTCAGTTCCTCGATCTTCGGGTTCAGCGCGCTCATTGCCTTCATGGAGCGGCGGCTCTTGACGTCCAGAGGCAGCAGCACGAGCTTTATCAGAAGCGTGAACACGATCACGCTCCAGCCGTAGCTGCCTATAAAGCTCTGTACCCAGTTGAGTATGGAAATAAAAAGGTTGGTCATTTATCTTCTCCTTGGGGATAAGGCAAAGGCACAGGGTCATACCCTCCCTCGTGGAAAGGATTGCACCTGAGAATGCGCTTTAAGCCCATCGCCCCGCCCTTTGCGGCGCCGTACAGCTCTATGGCTTTGGCGGCGTATTCCGAGCAGGTGGGAACATACCGGCACGCGGCCGGCAGATGCGGGCTTACTGCGCCCTTGTAAAAACGTATCAGTCCCAAAGCGGTAAGCCTTGGAACCTGCTTAAGCGTCATCGCGGGCTTCTTTCCTGTACAGTTTCGCCTTTGAAAGCAGTTTGGTCATCTCGCCCGAAAGTTCCCGGTGGCTCTTTTGGGCAGCGGAAGTTCTGGCCACGAAAATATACCTCCCCGGGGCGATATCGGGCTTCAACCGTCTGAAATCTTCCTTGAAATACCTTTTAAGCCTGTTGCGGGTGACCGCGTCGCCCACCTTGGAGCTTATGGAAAACCCGGCTTTCAGGTCTTTGGACTGAAGATATATCAGCACGATATCCCTGGAAGGGTAGCTTTTGCCTTTTTTATATACGTGCTGATAATTGCGGTTTTTGCCCAGGGAATACTTTTTCCTGCAAAAACTGTACTTATGCGCGCTTATCACACGGTGAGACGCTTGCGGCCGCGCTCACGGCGGCGGTTGAGCACGTTCCTGCCGGCCTTGGTCTTCATACGGGCGCGGAAGCCGTGCACCTTGTTGCGCTGGCGTTTCTTGGGCTGATAGGTTCTGAGCATGGTTATACTTCCTTTCTTCAATGAGTTCGCGGCAATTCGTTGGCCGCCGCCGGTATGGTTTTTTCCGGCGTTTTATGTATCACGCGGAGCGAGCCGAAATGTCTCCGCGCAAGCACATCAATAGGCAGTATGTCATTTTACATAAAAACGGGCGGCTTGTCAACCGCCCGCGCGTTAATTTATAGAATACTTGGACCTGACAGATCAGTCGCCCAGCAGCCCCGCGCAGCCCTCCGGGCACGCGCTTTCGCTGGTAGATATGACCCTGGCGGCCACCTGTGTGCCCAGAAGGCACGCCCTGTATATGCCCAGCCCGCGGCTTATCGTCATGACCGCCGCCGAGAAGAACGCGTCTCCCGCGCCCGTGGTGTCCACGACTTCGCACTGGGCGGGCGGCATAACTCCGCTTTCGCCCGTGGAGAAGTCCGCGTAGACCGCGCCTTTGGCGCCCATGGTCACTATGATCGCTTTCAGGCCGAGGCTCTGCCCCGCCGCCCATACAAGGGTCTGCGCGTCATTGGGCTCAAGCGCTCTGATGTCCGCGCCGAGCAGCCTGCCCGCCTCGATCACGTTCATTATCACACAGCGCGTCCTGGCGAGCAGTTCCTTTTTCGCCAGCATCACGCTCATATTCCCCACTATGCAGTACAGGTCTTTCCCGTGTTTTTCCGCCAGCGCCACGGTTTTTTCCGCGATCGCCTCGCTGGTGTCGAATTCCGCCACGACCGCGTCGCAGGCTCCGAACAGCCTGTCCCCGTCGGAATCCAGCTTGTTCTCGATAGGCGCCACGTCCGGCATTTTGCTTACGGAGCCCGCCAGATCGCCCTTTTCGTTGAATACCGCCAGCCACATGCCCGTGCCGCCGTCGGGCACGCTTATGGCTTCGGACATGTCAACTCCCGCCTCTTCGAGTCTGGCCTTTATGTCGTGGCCCAGGGGAGTCCGGTCCACGGGCAGCGGAAAAACGACATCGCAGCCCAGCCGCGCCAGATCCTCCGCCACGTTCCTTGCCACGCCGCCGTGGGTCAGTTTGACGCTGCCCTTGTTGGTGCCCACGGGATCGTATCGTCCGAACGGAAAGCCCTTTACATCCGTAAACGCAACGCCCAATACAAGTACACGCATAAGCCCGCTCCGCCTTCTGTGCTTTTGCAGATTATATCATAACGGCATGGGGTTATACAACCTTACAGATGATGAAATTATGAATTTATGCCGCGCGATCCTTGCATATTAGCCAGTTTCGTGATATAATAATGTTGGTTTAGTGTGGAGGTTTGTATGCGCCTTACTAAAAGGATACTGTGTCTTGCCCTGGCTCTGGCGCTTGCGCTGTACGGCGCGGCCTTTGCGGAAGTGTTCTCGCTTCCCCAGGGGCTTCAGCGCATCGAGGCGGACGCTTTCAGCGAAGTCGACTTCCCCGACGGAGTGTTCGTTCCGTCGGGCGTAAGCTATATCGGCTCCGGGGCGCTGGGAAGCAACACAGTGTGGGGGTTCTCCGGTTCATATGCCGAAGAGTTCGCCCAGAGCGAGGGGCTCGCGTTTTACCCGGTAGACGTCACCGGGCTGGCCCTGTCCGCTCCCGGCGCTGTTTCCCCCTGCCGTCCGTTTACGGTGAACGCCTCCTGTGACAGCCTGCTGCCGGTAAACTACACGCTGGATATCGTGCTG
>JAFZLE010000321.1 GCA_017551645.1 Clostridia bacterium
CGCGTCCAGCGCCGCCATGGTGTCTTCCACGCCCTGACTGCCGAAGTTATTGATGTGGTTGTTGGCCAGGTTCGCAACTTCCACGCCCCCTGCGGTAAGGATCTTGGCGTAATCCGGGCGCCCTCGGAAATAGTACTGCGATTTTTCGCCCTTGGTATTACAGTCGGTCAGCGGCCCTTCCAGGTTCACCACCGTGAAGTCGTCACGGCTGAACAGCTCCTGTACCGATCCGAAAAAGTAGTCGTAGCCCTTCTCGTCGCACACCTTCGCAAAATACTTTTCCGATGAGCCTCCCGCTTCCCCGCCCAGCGTGCAGTCTCCCACGAAGCTGAACAGTATGGTGACGCCTTCCTCTTCCGCCATGCAGGAAAAAAGGCACAAAAGCAGAGTCAGGACAACAGCAAGCGTTTTTTTCATAGCACTACTCCGGTCATTTGCCCGCGTTGGGCAGATACGCGCCCATGTGCACGAGTTTTTTCTGTATTTCCACCACGTCAGCCAGCCGCACATCCCCGGCTCCCTGTTCCAGCGCCTGCGCCGCGGCGACGCCCGCCGCCTGCCCGGTGATGAAGCAGCCCGGCATGACCCTTACGCTGGAAAGCATGTACCTGTCGGTGCCTATGCACCTGCCCGCGCACAGAAGGTTGTCAAAACCCTTCACTATAATGCTGCGCAGTGGTATGCCGTAGCTTTCGCCGTCCTTGTAGCGCAGGGAGGTGTATTCGCCTATGAACTTCTCGTAGCCCGCGCTGTCGTTGGTGGAGGAATGGATGTCCACACCGTAATTGAAGCGGCCGATCTCGTCGCCGAACACCGCCTGCCGCTTAAAATCCTCCACATTCAGCGTGTAATCGCAGGTGACGCGGCGGCTCTCCCTTATGCCCAGCATGGGCGCGGTAAATATGATCTCCGCGTTCTCGCAGCCGGACATGTACTCCCTGAAATAACGGCGGTATTCCAGCAGCTGTCTGCGCGCCTTCATTATGGCGGGAGTGAGCGACTCGGATGAGCGGGGGTCCACACCGTATACGTGGCCGGCGTTGGAGCCGCCCACGCCGTCGGGCACGCCGGGATGGTTGGCAAGTATGGGCCAGATGCCCGGCAGGTGCCTGTCGTGGTTGGTGAACACGCCGTCGCCGAACGCCCTGTCTATGTATTTGTTGGCAGGATACTCGAACCTGTCGAACTCGAAGCCCGCCCACAGCCCGCACAGCGTGGCGGCCATGGACAGCCCGTTCTCGTCGCCGTACTTGGTTTCGGCACCCGCCCTTGCGCACAGCAGGCCGTCACCCGTGGCGTCTATAAACACTTTCGCCTTTACCGCGTACGCGCCTTCCCTGGCAGACAGCACCGCGTGGGTGACGCTGTTCCCCTCTTTTACTGCGTCAGTGACGTCGGTGCCGAAGGCCAGCGCGCAGCCGCTTTTTACGATCATGTCGTCGTAGATGAGCTTGAGCGTCTCCACGGGTATGCCGTCGGGGCAGTATGTCTTAAAGCGCTCGGGCGCTTCGGAAGCTATCCGGTCGTATATCTCCCGGCCGATGCCTTCCGCGTAAAAGGTCACCCGGTCGCCGAAGGGCATGAACGCGGGCACCAGCATGTTGACCGCCGCGCCGCCCAGGCTGAAGCCGCTTTCCGCCAGGAACACGCTCTTTCCCATCCTTGCCGCCGCCACCGCCGCGCTTACGCCCGCGGGGCCGCCGCCCGCCACGAACACGTCCACGTCGTGCCTGACGGGGAGCTGTTTCGAATAGCTGATGTTCATGCTCTCATCTCCATACAAATGTTCGTCTGCGCGGTCCCGCAGGAACTGCCGGGTCGCGCACCGCGGGAATGTCTTTTTGACGGGGGCTATTCCCCGTATTCCCCTCTTAAGCCCTTGGGCAGGTGGTTTTTAAGCGTGCCGCCCGTCTGTTTGCCCCAGCCCAGGGGCAGGTCTTTGTACGTGACCAGCGTCCAGCCCGGTTCCCCGTTCCGCTCTATGGCCTCGCCCTTCATATATCTAATTGCTTCATCCGCTTCGAGCTCCGCAGCACGCAGCGCGTCCCGCGGCTTCAGGCACATGGCCAGCTGATGGGCAGGCTCCAGCCTGCCGGTAGCGAAGCGCGCCAGCTGCACGCCCCGGCGCACACATCTAAGCCCCGCCAGGTCCGGACACATGGGATGCACGCACTCTATGTACTCCCCGCTCCTTATTAAAGCCCATTCAGGCAGCGCGCCTGCGCAGAGGTTCTTAAGTTCCCTTTCCCACTTTGCCGCGTCCCGGTCAGGCTTTGTCCCCGGCGCGGGCAGGCGCGGCGTGTCCCCATGTTTCCTCAGGCGGCACACGAAGTGGCCTTCGCCCTTTATCCTGTGCGGCCACAGGTGCAGGCAGCCGCTCTCGCTGTTCCCCACGCCCTCCAGGGCGAACTCCTCGGGCGCGTATTCCGGATGCGCGTCCAGGAACGCCCTTACCACGCCTTCGTTCTCAGCCTCGTTGAAAGTGCAGGTGGAGTACGCCAGCACGCCCCCGGGCCTGACCAGCGGCGCGGCGGCGTCCAGTATCAGTTTCTGCCTTGCGGCGCAGGCGCGGGTATGCTCGGGCGACCACTCCTTTACCGCGTCCGGGTCCTTCCTGAACATGCCCTCGCCGGAGCAG
>JAFZLE010000039.1 GCA_017551645.1 Clostridia bacterium
ATCTGCGGCGTCTATAAATGTCTGGTTGCTGGCTCCGTCGGAAGGACCGTATGTAACTACGAGCCCCTTGTTTTCTGGCGACAGGCATATCAGGAAACGCGAAGACTCATTAAAGCTTTTGAACAGCCCGTACGCATCCACCATCTCCAGTTCCTCATTCGCCTGGGCGAGATTCGCTGCCGTGCTGCCGGGCCCCACGATGCTCCATTCGGCAGGTACGCCTATGTAAAATCGTGTCACGGGATCGATGTAGCCGTGCATCAGGATATCGCCTTCGCCGAGCTCCTGCTGCTCAGCCGGCTGCTCCTCCGCCTGCTCGGCGACACACACGCTCAGCATAAGGCATACAGCCATAAACAAAAGGAAAAAACGTTTCATTTCAGATTCCCCTATACGCGTTTTCTTTCAGATAGTTTGAGCACTCTCCACGCGATCACTTCGCTTGCGGCAAGCTTGAGCAGGTCGGGCACTATATACGGAAACACGCATATGCCAAGACTCGCCAGCACCGTCAGTGTTTTGCCTTTCGCGGCGTTCACGCGTATGAACCACGCGGTCCCAAACGCGTAACACACCGCGAGCCCGCCGGTCAGAAGCGCGCAGGAGACGATACGTCCGGGCTTCAGCGGCTCACCCAGCCAGTATATCAGCCCGATAAACAAAAACCCGACTATATACCCGCCCGTAGGGCCCAGCAGTACGCCCGCGCCCGCCTGAAAGCCGGAAAACACCGGAAGCCCCACCAGACCCAGCAGTATGTATACCGCGACTGCGATCGTGCCGTTTCTGCCTCCCAGCAGCCTGAGCGACAGAAACACGCCCATAGTCTGCAGGGTAAAAGGGACCGTGGACGGGACGGTGACCCAGGCGCAGACAGCCATTGCCGCCGCGCAGATCGCTATCCGGGTCAATTCCCTGAGAGCGATACGGTGCTCTGTCATCGTCTATGCGTTCTCTTTTCCCCTGGGTTTGCCCCAGAAAAACAGCGCGACAGTGCCTGGCCCCGAGTGGGCGCCTATCACCGTGCCTATATCGTCTATCTCAACTCCGCCTCTGATGTCCGGAAATGCTTTTTCGACTTCGTCTTTAAGTACAGCGGCCTCTTCGGGAGAATTGGAATGAGAGATATAGCACTTTTCGGCGTACCGGGTACCATTATCGCAGTACTTGAGCATTTTGTCAAGCGTTGCGGCGATCACCTTTTTCTTGCCGCGGATCTTTTCCATGGGGATCAGGTGCCCTTCCTCGTCCACATGCAGCAGCGGGCATATGCCGAGTATGCCGCCCAGGAAGCCCGCGGTCTTGCTTACCCTGCCGCCTTTGATATAGTATTTGAGCGTGGTGGAGAAAAACCAGTGGTGCACCCTCAGCTTATTGTCTTCTACCCAGTCCCTGAGGCTGTCGATATCCATCCCGCCGTCTCTGAGATCGGCGGCTTTGTCCACCAGCAGGCCGTACCCGCTGGAGGCGGCCAGTGAATCCACTATATACAGCTTTTGAGACGGATATTTCTCCTTAAGATTTTCCGCGGCGAGCCGTGCGGAGCCTACAGAGCCGCTCAGGCCACTGGAAAAATCGATATGCAGCACGTCTTTCCCGGTGCTGAGCAGCTTATCAAAGTAATCCGTGTATTCCGCCTGGTTTATCTGGCTGGTGCGGGCATCCTTGCCATCCTCCATGGCCTTGTAAAACTCAGGCAGCGGGATCGTCTTGCCCAGATCGTCCAGATATGACTGTCCGTCGAGTTCATAGTGAAAATAAACGCAGGAGACATCCCTGTCGGCGAGATGCTTGCCTGTCAGGTCCACGGTGGATCCGCAGCTTAAAATGTAATCGCTCATATATGACGCCCTCCACAGAAAAAATAGCAGGAAGCGCGAATATTGTCACAAAAATGCTTGACAAACCTGCTTTAACGTGCTAAACTTCAACCATCTTGAATTTTAGCACGCCTGTTGTACAAAGTCAAGTTAATTTGTGTTTCAGGCAAGGAGACCTAATGATGAAGATTACGTCCCTGTACTGGCGCTGGTTTAGCTGGAGCAAGTTTGCTGCCGGTCATTTCGCGCTGCTTTAAACAGGGATAAACAGTATACCTGCAGGCGACGCCGAAAGACCGGTGCCGCCTGTTGTTTTATTCGGAGGGTGCCATGATCATCGTTTTAAAGCACGGTGCGAGCACGGAAGAGCGCGAGCATCTCGTGGAATGGATAAAGAACCTTGGCATAGACGTTCATGAGTCCGACGGTTCCTACCAGACCGTGCTGGGCCTTATCGGAGACACCGCCAAGATAGACGCGGACCTGATCGCCAGCCTGGACATAGTCGAAAGCGTTCGCCGCATAAGCGACACGTTCAAGTGCTGCAACCGGCGTTTCCATCCCGACGATACCGTTATAAACATAGGAGATGTTCAGATCGGCGGCGGCGCTTTCGCGGTCATTGCGGGCCCCTGCAGCGTAGAGAGCGAGGACCAGATAGTATATATCGCCAAGGCCGTTAAGCAGGCGGGCGCCCAGATGCTGCGGGGCGGCGCATTCAAACCGCGCACTTCTCCCTACGATTTTCAGGGTCTGAAAGGCGAAGGCATAAAACTGCTGCTCACCGCGCGGAAAGAGACCGGGCTCCCCGTTGTGACAGAGATAATGTCCGCGTCCGACCTCGACCTGTTCGAGGATGTGGACGTACTGCAGGTGGGCGCCCGGAACATGCAGAATTTCGATCTTTTGAAGGCTCTGGGCCAGACCACAAAGCCCATACTGCTTAAACGCGGGCTGGCAAATACGCTCAAGGAACTGTTGATGAGCGCGGAATACATAATGTCCAGCGGAAATCCCAACGTGATACTCTGTGAGCGCGGCATACGTACATATTCGGATTATCTCAGGAATACCCTTGACCTGTCCGCCGTGCCCATGCTGCATGAACTGAGCCACCTGCCTGTGATAGTAGACCCCTCCCACGCCACCGGCATAAGCCGCATAGTGCCTCCCATGGCGCTGGCAGCCACCGCCTGCGGCGCGGACGGGCTGATAATAGAAGTCCATAACGATCCTCCCCACGCGCTGTGCGACGGCGCGCAAAGCCTTACTCCCGACGAGTTCGCCGTTCTGCAGCGGCGGATAACGGCCATCCGGGACGCGATAAGATAGGTGAGATATGAAGCAGGTCCACGTTTCCGCCTCCAGGGAGTATGACATCCTGATCGGCTCCGGACTTATCAAAAACGCCGGCGGCCTTATCAAAAATGTCTCCTCCGCCCGGAAATGCCTTATAGTCAGCGACGACAACGTCTATCCCGTTTATGGGGAAGCAGTGCTCTCACGGCTGACCGGCAGCGGCATGACGGTATTTTCGCATGTCGTGCCCCACGGGGAGAGCAGCAAAAACGCGGACTGCTATTTTTCGATACTTGAAAAACTCGCCGTGCTTAATTTCACACGCTCAGACTGCGTCATCGCGCTGTGCGGCGGCGTGGTCGGCGATCTGGCGGGATTCGCCGCGGCGACCTATATGCGTGGCATAGACATCATACAGATGCCAACCACCCTGCTGGCAGCCGTGGACGCGTCGGTTGGCGGAAAGACCGCCATAAACCTTAAACAGGGCAAAAACCTTGTCGGCTGCTTCTGCCAGCCCAAGGCGGTCATAATAGATACCGACACGCTCAGTTCCCTTCCCGAAAAAGAATACTTGAACGGCTGCGCGGAGATAATCAAATACGGCATGATAGCCGACAGCGAACTGTTGAAAAGCATCATGTCTTCACCCGTTAAAGACAATTATGAGGATATCATCTTTCGCTGTGTCGACATAAAGCGAGGTTTCGTGGAAAACGACGAACACGACACTGGCTGCCGCATGCTTCTGAATTTCGGGCATACCCTGGGCCACGCCTTCGAAAAGCTCAGTTCCTATACCCTGCCCCACGGTTTCGCGGTAGCCATCGGCATGGCTTATATCACCCGCTCCGCTTACCGTCAGGGTCTGTGCGGAAAAGATACATCGGACACGCTTACCAATGCGCTTGACAAATACCGCCTTCCCAGGTTCATCGATTATCCCGCGGAAGACATCGCCCGCGCGGCTCTTATCGACAAAAAAGCCGACGGCAGCCTGATCAATCTCATCGTTCCGACTATGCCCGGCAAATGCGAGATCAAAAAGATCCCCTCTTCCGAGCTCTCAAACTGGGTCAAGGCAGGCGAAGCAAATGATTAAAAAGATCGCTCCGGGCGCCAGGTGCGGGAGCGTGCGCGCTCCGTCTTCCAAGTCCATCGCCCACAGGAAACTCGTCATTGCGGCGCTGGCAGAGTATCCCTCCGATATTTTCATAGACGGTGTATCCGACGATATACGCCGCACCATAGACTGCCTGAACGCTTTGGGAGCCCGCATCACCGAAAACGGCAGTACCCTTAAGGTGCTCCCCATCGGTTCCTGCGTGAAGATGCGATATGCCGAACTGTTCCCGGGTGAGAGCGGTACCACTCTGCGCTTCATGCTTCCGCTTGCGGGCGCGCTCGGTGTCGAGGCGGTCATAAGACCCGAAGGTAGGCTTAAATACCGTCCGGTAAAAGAGCTTACCGATGAGCTCTGCCGGCATGGAATGAGTTTCTCCTTTGACGAATACTCAATACGCGCCTCCGGAACGCTTATACCCGGAGAATACGCCCTGCCCGGCAACGTATCCAGCCAGTATATCAGTGCGCTGCTGCTCACGCTGCCCCGTTTAGACGGCGACAGCAGCGTAAATGTGACCGGGAGCCTGGAATCAAAAGGATATATCGGGCTTACCCTCCGCGAACTTGTCAACGCCAGCGTACACATAACCGAGCGCGGCAGCGTATATGAGATCAAAGGCCCTCAGGCGTATGCTCCCGCAACAGCATCCGTTATAGAAGGCGACTGGTCTAATGCGGCGTTTTTCCTGTGCATGGGCGCGTTGAGCGAAAGCGGCGTCTGTGTGCGCGGGCTTGACACCTCCTCCGCGCAGGGCGACAGGCAGATACTTGACATACTTTCCCACATGGGCGCGAAAATAGATGTGACTGCTAATGAGATATACGTAAGAAAAGGCGATCTCAAGCCGCTCACTCTGGACGTCTCCCAGATACCGGACCTGGTGCCCGCCGTAAGCGCGCTCATGGCTTTAGCCGACGGTGAGAGCCGCATAGCTAACGCCCGCAGGCTGCGGCTGAAAGAGAGCGACAGGCTCATGTCCACCTTTTCTTTCCTGAACGCTGTAGGCGCGGATGTGGCGCTTGATAAAGACGACATCATCATTAAGGGCAGGCGCACGCTACCCGGCGGCGAGGCAGACGCCTGCGGCGACCACCGCATCGCAATGGCGCTCACGCTTGCCGCGTGCGGATGCGAGAACGCGGTGACCATAAAAGGCGCCGAAGCCGTAAACAAATCCTTTCCGGATTTCTTCGATCGATTTGATTGTCTGGAGGCTGAAAAATGAGCTCCTCGTTTGGACGTATACTTAAGCTTAGCATATTCGGTGAGTCCCATTCACCCGCCGTGGGCGGAGTGCTGGAAGGTCTGCCTGCGGGTTCTCCCATCGACCTGCACAAGCTGCGCTCGTTCGTGCTAAGGCGCGCGCCCGGCGCGCAGGCGGCTTCCACATCCCGTAAGGAGACTGACGAGATCGAGTTCCTGAGCGGGCTGTTAAACGGGAAGACTACGGGCACTCCACTTTCGTTCATCATCCGCAACACTGACATCAGGCGCGATGATTACTCCAAAACAGCGTCAGTACCGCGCCCGGGGCACGCCGATTACACGGGCACGGCCAAGTATTTCGGATGCAACGACCATTCCGGCGGCGGACATTTTTCCGGCAGGCTGACAGCGCCGTTATGCTGCGCGGGCGGCATCGCCCTCCAGCAGCTTGATTGCGAGAATATACGTGTAAATGCGAGGATCGTCCGCGTAGGCTCCGTTACGGATGATTCCGAGTTCACAGAGGATGTCAGCGGCAAAGCGTTCCCCGCCGTGTCAGACGCCGCCGGCTCAAAAATGCTCGAAGCGATCGGGCAGGCAAGAGCGGAAGGCGACAGCCTGGGCGGCATAATAGAATGCGTTATGTACGGGCTTCCCGCCGGACTTGGAGATCCCATGTTCCACGGGCTGGAAAACACGATCTCACAGGCAGTATTCGCCATACCCGCCGTGAAAGGCGTAGAATTCGGCGACGGGTTCGCGCTGTCGGGTCTGACAGGCAGCCGGGCAAACGACGCGTTCTGCGCCAATAACGGCAGCATCTCCCATTTAAGCAACCACGCCGGCGGGATCAACGGCGGCATCAGCAACGACATGCCCGTAGTGTTGCGGGTCGCCGTAAAGCCCACGCCTTCCATAGCTTTGCCGCAGCGCAGTGTCGATATGGAAAGCATGGCGGATACCATATTGAGCATTTCCGGCAGGCATGACGCCTGTATAGTTCCCCGGGCCGTCCCCTGTGTAGAAGCCGCCTGCGCGCTCGCGATACTGGACGCGGTACTCTTGAGAAGGAGCGAAGTATATGGACATTAAAGACCTGAGAGCCCGTATGGACGAAATAGACTCAAGGCTGCTTGACGCTTTTGAGGAACGCATGAAGCTGAGCGGCGAGATCGCCGAGTACAAGAAGCTCAATTCGATACCGATATTCGACCTGGGCAGGGAGCGCGAGAAGCTGACCGCCGTGGCGGACAAGGTCGATCCCGCGTTCAGGGATTATTCCGTACTGCTGTACCATCAGCTTTTCGAATTCAGTAAAAGCTATCAGTCCAGCCTGACGATGCCGCCCTCTCCTCTGGCGGAACAGATCTCAAGGGCAATAGAAAACACCCCCCGTGAGTTCCCCGAGTACGCCCACGTGGCGTGCCAGGGCACCGAAGGCGCCAACAGCCAACTGGCGGCTGACAAACTGTTCGCCCACGCGAGCATAATGTATCTGAGCAGTTTCGAAGCCGTATTCAACGCCGTAAAGCAGGGGCTGTGCCGATATGCGGTCATACCCGTGGAAAACTCCACCGCAGGTACCGTCAACCGTGTATACGACCTTATGACCGAGCACGATTTCTACATCGTGAGGAGCCTGCGCCTGAAGGTGGATCACAACCTTCTGGCCAAACCCGGAGTAAAGCTTTCGGACATAAAGGAGATATATTCCCACGAGCAGGCGCTCAGTCAGTCCTCAAAATTCCTGTCCAAACTTCACGGTGTGAAGCTTATCCCCTGCGAGAACACCGCTGTCGCCGCAAAACGCGTAAAGGATAGCGACGACCCCGCAGTAGCCTGCGTGTCTTCCGCGGAGTGCGTCAAGCTTTACGGCCTAAGCAATCTGGCCCCGTCCATACAGAACAACGACAACAATTATACCCGCTTCATCTGCATCTCCAAGGAGCTGGAGATATATCCCGGTGCCAACCGCACCAGCGTAATGCTGACCCTGCCGCACGAGCCCGGAGCCCTGTACAAGCTGCTAAGCCGCCTGTACTCGCTGAATATCAACCTTATCAAGCTTGAGAGCCGTCCCCTGCCCAAGCGGGATTTTGAGTACATGTTCTATTTCGACCTGGAGACCAGCGTGTATTCCTCCCGCCTCAAACAGCTTATGGGCGAACTGCCAAACAGCCTGCAAAGCTTCAAATACCTGGGAAGCTATACCGAACTGTTATGACGAAACATTTCGCGCTGCTGGGCGAGCACCTTGCCCACAGCTTTTCCCCGCAGATACACGCCGCTTTCGGCGCTTACGAATATACGCTGCTTGAATGTGCAAAGACCGAGCTCGGCCGTCTGATGCATGACGGAAGCTACGACGGTTTCAACGTCACCATCCCCTACAAAAAAGACGTCGTGCCGTTTCTTGACGATCTGAGCGACAGGGCAAAAAGCACTGGCAGCGTGAATACCATCGTAAGGCAGGCGGACGGAAAGCTCTGGGGAGACAACACCGATGTGGCGGGCTTTACCGCGCAGCTCGCAAAGAGCAATATCGACGTGCGCGGCAAAAAGGCACTGGTGCTTGGCAGCGGCGGCGCGGGCTCAGCTGCGATGTACGCGCTTAAGCTGCTGGGTGCGGACGCGATAACCATTTCACGAAGCGGAGAAAACAATTACTCAAACATCGGCAAGCATCTTGACGCGGCTGTCATAGTCAACGCCACGCCGGTAGGCATGTTTCCGAACAACGGCTTTTCTCCCCTGTCTCTTGCCCCTTTCAGGCGGCTTGAATTCATGTTCGACCTTATCTACAATCCGGCGCGCACTTCCCTGCTGCTGGAAGCTGAACAGCTGGGCATCCCCTGCGCAAACGGTCTATATATGCTCGTAAAACAGGCGGCAGAGGGGTCAAAGCTGTTTACCGGCAAAGCAGTGGATGACGTGACCGTCTCACGCGTCTGCCGGGAACTGGCGTTTGCGAACGCGAATATAGTGCTTGTGGGCATGCCGGGATGCGGAAAAAGCACGCTGGCCCGTAACCTCGGGCAGAAACTTAGCAGAAAATTCATTGACTCAGACAAAGAAATTGAATTAAAATACGGCATGACGCCCGCTCAGATGATCACTTCCCGCGGCGAAGCCTGTTTCAGGCAGATCGAACTGGAAACCCTCAGGGAAGCGGGCAGACAGACCGGCGTGATAATCTCGACCGGCGGCGGCTGTGTCGAAACGCCCGAGGCATATCCCGCGCTTAAACAAAACGGGCTCATACTCTGGCTGAAAAGGGACCTTAACGCCCTGTCCACATGCGGACGTCCGCTCAGTTCCAGCATCGGGGTAGACGAGCTGTACCGCCGCAGAAAACCAAAATACGCCCTGTTCGCCGACGCGGAGGTCCATGTATGCCGGGACAGGAACGACACCCTCAAAAACGCGTTTGAAGCGATCGACGCATTAAAGGAACGGCTATGAGGATACTTGTGATAAACGGGCCCAATCTTAACCTCTTGGGCATGAGGGAGCCCGGGATCTACGGCAAGCGGGATTACGCCGCGCTGTGCGATTTCATACGCGAATGCGCCCGGAGTCTCAATATCGAGGTGGAACTGTTCCAGAGCAATCACGAAGGCGCGATAGTGGACAAGATACAATCCGCCCTGAACGGATTTGACGGAATACTCATCAATCCTGCGGCGTATACCCACACCTCTGTGGCCATACTGGACGCGCTGAGCGCCGTAAACCTGCCCACAGCGGAAGTCCATTTAAGCGATATCAGCCGGCGCGAAGAGTTCAGGAAGTTTTCATACGTTTCCCTGTACGCTCAGAAAACGATCTGCGGCAAAGGTTTTGACGGTTACTCGGAAGGCCTGTCCTTCCTTAAACAATACATCAAAAACGCATAGGAGGTGTGATATGGTACCGTTGACCAAACGATGGCGCGTCCGCGCCAGCTATAATGACGATAACCGGCGGGCCACGTTAATCAATACATTCATTTTCAATACAGAAAGGAATAACGATCATGAGTAACATACCGTACAAAATATATCTGAGCGAAGACGAGATGCCCAAAGCGTGGTATAACCTGAGGGCGGACATGATAAACAAGCCCGCGCCGCTGCTCAATCCCAGCAACGGCCAGCCCATGAAGGCCGAAGAACTGGAAGGCGTGTTCTGCTCCGACCTGGTCA
>JAFZLE010000322.1 GCA_017551645.1 Clostridia bacterium
CCCGTCACGCTCATATGCGTTATACAGGGCGCGGTGCTTATGAACACCGCCCTGTCTGTGCCCGCGGGCATACCCATATTCTTCATGTGCTACCTTATCTGCCTTGCGCTGCAGATGGGTGCGACCATAGACTACGGTATACTGCTCACCAGCACCTACATACGCCAGAGGGGCATAGAGGACAAGTCCGCCGCCATACAAAGCGCGTTCAAACTGAGCCTGCCCACCATATTCACCAGCGGCCTCATACTGTTCGCGGCGGGGCTCGCCATAGGCCTCACCTGTTCGGTCTATTATATTTCCCGCATAGGCCTGCTTATCGCCAGCGGCGCGTTCTTCTCCATAGCTTTCATAATCTTCCTGCTGCCGCCGCTGCTCACGGCGTTCGACCGGTTTATAGTAAAGATGCGCAGAAAGGGGAAAAAGGCATGATCTGGCCCGGCGGAAAAGCCTTCGCCTTTACCGTGATAGACGACACGGACAGCGCGACGGTGGAAAACGTTAAACCCATATACGACCTTCTGTATGCCCGCGGCATAAGGACCACCAAGACCGTGTGGGCATACCCTTCCCGGGACGGTATTCCGGGGCAGAGCCTTTCCGACCCGGAATACCGGGATTTCATACTTTCCCTTAAGGAAAAGGGCTTTGAGATCGCCTCCCACGGGGCGGGCAGCGGCGTGTTCGGGCGGGATGAGATACTCGCGGGGCAGGAGCTGTTCAGGGCCGTTTTGGGAGATTATCCCCGCATATTCATAAACCACAACGTGAACTCGGACTGCGTGTACTGGGGCAGCGAAAGGTTCTCCCGTCCCGTGGCGCTTATGTACGCTCTTGCCCGCAGGGTCCTGGGCAAAAGCCGCGTAAAGAGCGGGGGCAGCGACCCAAACAGCCCCTCATTCTGGGGAGACGTGTGCAAGCAGCGGATCCGCTTTATCCGCAACCACACCGTCTCTGAGATCAACACCCTGAAATTCGACCCGGACATGCCCTGCCGGGTGAAGCGCAAGCAGGAATACTCCAACTACTGGTTCTCCTCCTCGGACGGGCAGGACGCGGACATGTTCTGCCGCCTGCTCACCCGCGATAACGTCGACCGCCTGGCCGAGGAAGGCGGGCTGTGCCTGGTGTACGCCCATTTCGCCTACGGCTTTGTGAAAAACGGCGCGCCGGACCCCCGCTTTACGGAAGAGATAGGCTATCTTTCCTCACTGAACGGCTGGTTCGCTCCCGCGGGGGAGATACTGGAATACCTGCTCACGCAGAAGCGCGCCGACACGCCCCGTGGCACGGCAAAAGAATTGTCCATGGACGCCAAGTGGGCCCTGGACAGGCTCAAACTGGAGAGGAAGCACAAATGACACGGGTATCCGAAATAAACAAGGCCGAATTTGCTCAGGCACTGAACGAAAAAGAAAACCTGCACACCCTGTTCATCACTCCCGAATGGATCAGCTTTCTGGAGGCGGACGGGCGCGGCAGGGCGGTGTACCTTAAGCTGGAACAGGACGGCGTCACGGGCTGGTTCGCGGGCCTGCTGTTCAGGAAGCTGGGGGTAAAGATCTTCGCCAGCCCCTTTGAGCAGTGGTTCACCTGCAACATGGGCTTTGCCGCTCCGGAAAGCTTCGACCGAGCGGAAGGGCTCGCAGCGGCGGCGGCGTTCATGAAAAAAACCCGCCATTGCGGTTATATGGAAGCCATCGACGCACGCCTGGGCTTTGAAGACATAAAAAAGATAAACTGCAGCCACATAGTGCGCAGGACCTACCTGCTGGACATAGACCGCCCTGACGAGGAGATAATGGGCGGCTTCAAAAGCGAGTGCCGCACCCTTATCCGCCAGTTTGAGAAGCGGGGCGCGCGCCTGGAAGCCGTGCCGCCCTCCGAAAGCTTCGCCAACGAGTATTACGACCAGCTGATAGACGTGTTTGCCAAGCAGAACTTAAAGCCCCACAATTCCCGGCAACAAGTGGTAAGGCTTATGGAGGCGTACAGGGACAGACCGGAAAACCTGCTGTGCCTCAGAGTCACAGAGCCCGAAAACGGCAGGTGCATCGCCACGTCCATATTCCCGGGTTTCGGGGACACGGCGTACTTCTGGGGCGGCGCCAGCTGGCGGGAATTCCAGAACTACCGTCCCAACGAGTACATGTTCTGGTACGCCATGCGCTACTGGCGGGACAGGGGCTGCAAAACGCTGGACATGGTGGGCCTTAGGGACTACAAAAAGAAATTCGGGCCGGTGGAGCACGCGTACCCGCGGGTCATAATCACCAACAGCCCGCTTCTTATAAAAGGCCGCAGCCTGGCCAAGAAACTCATAGCCGCATACAGAAAACTCAGGGGCAAATGACCCCTGAGTTTTTTTATTCCGGGATATGCCCCGTCACTTGTCCAGCACGTTTTCCACCACTCCACACACTATCATGAACGCAGCGCCGAACAGGATTATGCGCAGGGAGAATTCGCCCCAGAACACGCTCACGTAGGCGAAGAACACCGTAAAGATTATTACCCTGAGCAGCGCCAGCAGCACACTCAGACCGAAAGAGCCCCTGAACACCGTGACCTTAAGAAGCCCCAGCACCACACAGGTGATAAGGATTATGGCGGTGATGTTGGCACTGGAAAGCGCCAGAGGCAGGGAGTCGGTGACCCCTTTTATCCACTCGATCAGCTTTTCCAGCAGGGATTTGAACAGCACCTGGTTGGTTATCAGCCACGCGGCGGACACGCAGGTTATGCCCATGCCCAGGGTAGCCAGTCCTCTCAGCGGCAGCCTGATGAGCAGGTTCCTGTCCCCTATCCATTTGTACAGCGGGTTGTAGCAGATCAGCCGCAGCACCATGTACACGGGTATGGACACCAGTATAAGTATCACCATGGCGTACAACGCCTGCAGAAAACCTTTGTTCTGCGGTATCCTGGTCAGATAGCCCCAGATGTCCGGGCGCTCCGCCTCGCCGCTTTTGATGAATGCCGAAACGTCCTCCATCACGTCTTTGATGCCGTAAAAGCCCGTCTCCTCGTTGCCGTACATGGGGAAGCTCTCCAGCCCCTTCACGCCCATTTTCCAGGGTGCGTAGTCGCTGGGAACGTAACTGTCCACCAGGTTCAGGGTCTTTTCCCCTCCCAGCAGCTGGGGGTAGAGCATCAGCAGGGACGCGGCAAGCAGCGCCAGTGCCAGCACAAAACAGATGAACTGTTTCATAAGTCCTCCTTGAGGGGCTGCTCCATAACGTACTTAAGAGGTCTGAGCCCCATACTTTTGTAGAAATTCAGCGCCGGAAAGTTCCCTTCCCACACGTTAAGGGTGATATAATCCATTCCGTTCTCCGCGGCGAACGCGCGGGCGTGTTCGTAGAGCTGCCTGCCCGTGCCCTGCCCACGGCAGTGTTCGTCCACGCACAGGTCGTCTATATACAGCTCAGTATAATCGGTGAGCGCGCCGTCGTTCACATGCCGCTTTATAAGGCAGAAACAGTAGCCGTTCACCTCTCCCGCGTCCTCGCACACGAACACGGGCGCATCCGGGTCACGGAATATCCGCTCAAGCTCGTCCGCCGTATACTTGGTGGCGCCCTCGCGGAACAGGTCCGGGCGGATGGCGCGGTGCACCCCTGCCACCTGCGCAAGCAGCTTTAATACGGCGGGTATGTCCCTTTCTTCCGCGGGGCGTATCATACTTCCGGCATCCCCCTTAAATAGTCTCCCGCCCCTACGCCTTCCGGCGCGGGCAGGGTGAACACGCTGTCCGGCACCCGGGCTTCACTTATGGGCGCGCCTTCGTCGGAAAGCATGTCCCCCGCGGCAAACCCGATTATCCTGCCCGGGGTCAGCGCTTCCAGGAGCCGCCCTTCCACTATCTTGTTTTTGAGCCTCACCCGCACACGGCTGTCCTCCCGCGCCAGCACCTCGCCCAGGTATTCCCGGCTTTTCAGGTAAGAAGCGGGAGCGTTGGGCGTCATTTTTATTTCGCCTTCGTAAAAGCCCGTAGAGTAAGGCCGATGGGAGATCGCCTCCAGTTCGCCAAGGGACGCCGCCATGTCCCCGCCGTCCAGGTACATGCGGTAGGCATTCACCGCGCCCGCCACGTAATATGCGGTCTTCATGCGCCCTTCTATCTTAAGGGAAGACACTCCCGCGCCTATTATCTTATCCAGCAGGGGCAGGGCGTTAAGGTCGTAACTGGACAGTATGGTGTCCCCGTCCGGGTCTTCCTCTATGGGAAAGTACTCCCCCGGGCGCTTTTCCTCCGTAAGGGCAAACTTCCAGCGGCAGCTCTGGGCGCAGCCGCCCCGGTTGGCGCTGCGGCCCGTCAGGTACGCGCTTATCA
>JAFZLE010000323.1 GCA_017551645.1 Clostridia bacterium
ATACGTCTGCTTGATGATGCTGTCAACGCATTTGCCTATGTACGTCTCGACGTTATATGTCGGGACTATTATCGATATCAGCTCTTCCATGTTCTATCCCGTTTTTCCCGCATGTCTGCTGTCGCGCGTATCCTGACCACGGCCGTAATGATACACAGATCCCGGCAGTATTTCAAGCTCCTTTTCGGGCTTTACCCCAATTGCGGCATTCAGTCTTCTGCGAAATAATCAAATATATACCTCTCGCTGCCGGCCTCCAGCCTGTCGATAGCGTACTGCACGCACCGCGCGATCGCTTCGGCGCCCTTCGCGTTCGGATGAACTGACGCCGAATTGATCAGGGCAGGAGAAACCAGATCCTGCTTTCCGGACAGCATCATGATAGGATTTATATACGGGTCGTCCGAATACGCGCCGTGACCGTAAAACGCATCGTTTACACCTACGTAGCAGATATTCAGCCCATCAGACCTGCACTCATCCACTATGTTGATCAATTCCATAAGGAAGAAATAATTGGCTTCGTTCAGGATAGCGGCGCTTTCCCGTGAAAACGCGCCGCCCGCCTTCTCATCTATCATGGGATACGGGTATCCTACGACCAGTATCGCGGCCTGCTCCCCCGCGCGGGCAGAGACGTCGTGGAACGCACGCGTGATCGCCTGCCGTACATTGCCCGTTTCGTACTGCTGTTCCAACAGGGCTACTCCCTTGGCCACGTACGTTTCACCCGGCAGGGATATGGTCTTCCCAAGCGCGGACATCGTAATGATGTTCCGGAAATCCACATCATTGCCGCCTATCGTCATGACCACATAATCGGCTTTGAGGCCGTTCGCATCCAGTTCGTCAAATATGCTCAGCTGCGGAGCAAGCACCGCCGTGCCGGAGATCCCCTCGCGTTTATACTCTTTTTCCATCTCAGCGGTATAACCGGCTTTTTTCTCCTCCTCCGTCAGCAGGAACAGATGGTTCGTTTTGGCTCCCGACGCCGCGGCGATAAAGAAGTATTCGCCCCGGTGCTCTTTAAGGGCTCCTTCCACCCCCGGAAGCGTCAGCATCCCGGGCCAGCATTTCTGAGAGCGGTGCGCCAGCCAGTCCGGGTCTTTGCACTTTTCCGCCATGGGCGCGTCCTGTCCGTAATAAGGCTCGATGCCTTCACCCGCGGTGTACGAATCGCCCAGGGCGACAAGCACTTTGGGCTTTACAGAGTCTTCCGCGTATGCGTAAAAACATATCAGGAAAACCAGAACGAATGAGATCACACAGACTTTTTTCATATATGTCTCCATATGGCACGTGCCGCCGTGATACAAACGTTTTTCGGTACGATTCGCACTCTTTCTTTATTTGACCGTCCCGGCTGCGTCTCAACAGCATTATACCACATCGCGTCACGATTGCCAATCTCACCCGATCCGCGTCCGCCCGGCTTCCCCTCTCTTATCACCGGGAGCGCTTCCAGCCGGTGCCATGCCCCGATCGTGTTTTCGCTCCGCGGGACCCCATATCCGCTTGAATGGTTCAGGAGTTCATGGTATAATCTGATCGTATGGTTTTGATCTACTCATTTGAAAGGGATGAAAAACAATGATCCTGTTTCCCGAACCGCGGAGTCTGACCCTATACGAAGGCGAATACAGTTTGCCGATGAAAGAAGAATACGGCGACCTGGTCAGCTTTTTCCGGGCGGTGCGCGCCGGTATTTCCGGAGTGCGCACAGACACATGCTCCGGGCTTGAAAAAGAAGAATACCTTATCAGTGTGGATCAAACCGGCGTCACGCTCACCGCAAGCTGTGACGAAGGATTGTTCCGCGCGGTCACGTCGCTCCATCAGATGCTGCGGCGCGGCGGCGGGCGGTTACAGTATATGGCCATACAGGACAAGCCCGAGATCGCACGCCGCGGGTATATGCTGGATATCAGCCGCGGAAGAAAACCCAAAGTGGAAACCATAAAAATGATGCTGGACTTTCTCTCTTCCCTCAAGTATAACGAGTTTCAGCTGTACATGGAGGGCGACTGCTTCAAATACGCAGCGTATCCGAAGGAGAACGCAGATTTCGACTGCCTGACGCCCGAAGACATCATAGGCCTGGACGCGTACTGCCGTGCGCGCTATATCGACCTGGTGCCCAATCAGAATTCCTTCGGCCATATGTATACCTGGCTGAGAAAACCCGATTTCCATCACCTGGGGCTGTTCGGCGAGCCGGACGAGGTGCCCTCCACGCTGAATCCCCTGCTGCCCGAAAGTTTCGATTTCATGCGCAACCTTTACGCGTCGCTTCTGCCCTATTTTTCCAGCGAATGGGTAAACATCGGCCTTGACGAAGCGTACGGCCTGGGCAGATACCAGATAGAGGAATACTGCAGGCAAAAGGGCAAGGACGTCGTTTTCATGGAATGGCTCAACAAGCTCAGCGACCATATCCGTGACACGTACGGCAAGAAAGTCATGTTCTGGTCAGACATGATATACAACTATCCCGAAAGCTATCACATGGTGCCCAAAGACGCCATAGCGCTAGAATGGGGCTACGAGCTGATACAGTCTCAGCGGATGACCGCCCACTGTATAGATTACCGCAACGCCGGCGTCAGGTATTACGTCTGCCCGTCTACCAACACACACACCAGCTTTACCGGGCGCATGGACGTTACTACCTTCAACATACGCACCTGCGCGGAACTGGCGGCAGAATACGGCGCGGAAGGCATACTGCTCACCGAATGGGGCGGCGGCGGGCATCCCCAAAGCTGGATATGGAGCATGAATCCCATCGCGCTTTGCGGGCAATACGCCTGGAACACCGGCAAAAAGCAGGACGGCGAAAGCTTCAAAGCGGAATATATACGCAGCGCCGAAGCGTATACGGACGAATACTTCTTTGGCGGCGTCAGCCTCTCGCGGCTGCTGTACCGTATGGCCAACTACTATCTTCTGGAGCCCGAGCGCGTACATGTCTGCACGATGTGCTTCCAGGAGATCACTCTGCCGCTTAACGTGACGCGGTACGCGCACCTGTTCGACATGAAGGATTCCGGCGACGATTTCTATTTCGACAACGTGACCGAATATGTCCGCCGCGTCATGGCGGACGTGGAAAAACTGCCCCTGGACGAAACATATAAACGGGAGATACGCCTTACAGCGCGCATGGTCGAACTGGGCAGCGAGCTGTGCAAGCTGAAACTGCATCCCCGGGAGTCAAAGGACAAGGCGCGTGAGCTTGTTTCCCTTATCGACAAAATACTGCCCGAATACGTCGAACTTTGGAATATATACAACTACGAAAAAGGCAGCGAAATGTTCTGCAACCACCTGAACGCGCGGAAGAGCGAGCTGCTCGCGCTCGGTCAGGCGGAATAACAGCCGCAGCAGCACGATACTGCATTGATAAAGAAATTCATTATTCGTACGGAGCCAGGCGGCATTACGCTGTCCGGCTCCGCCTTATCCAAACTCTCAACAGCGCGCACGCCCCGGATGCCGTGACACCGCCCGCATCATTTTGTTGCCACGGACCCGCCGGTATGTTATACTGTTGCAGTACACAAAAAGAAAGAGTACCCGGGCATCCGGGAAGTTGACTGATCTATGAACAGGATCCACTTTTTAAGAGCGTGCTGGCGCGACATCATTCTTATAGAATCCGAAGGACGGTTCAGCCTGATCGACACGGGGTTCGCTGAGGACAGCGAAAGGATATCCGCCTACCTGGATTCTTTGGGCATCAAGCGGCTTGAATGGATATTCATAACTCATTTCCACAAGGATCATTACGGCAGCCTGGAAGCGCTGCTGAAGCGCTATCCGGTGGGCAAAGTGTATATGAAAAAGTTCAGCGGGCTGAACGTCTCGGACGGCAGCGGCCATAAGGCATCCGCGGAGTTCAATGAAAAGGAACTTAAAAACTGCGAATCCATGTGCGCAAAAGCAGCATCCGTGTCCGAACTCGAAGTTATAGACGAGCGCCTGGAGCGGTTACGGCTGGGAGCGTTTGACTTCCGTATCTTCGGGGCTCCCGACGCGATCCGGATAATGTATGAGGATCCGGATTCGCCGTATTTCGGGCAGATCCGCTTCGGGGAGAATACGAACAGCGTGGCCCTTTACGCTGAGGTCAACGGAACCGGCATATACCTTGGAGCCGACGCGAACGACGAAGCGCTGGAAGACCCCAGGTTCGACCGCGCAAATACGCAGTTCGCCCGCGCCGTGGGAAAACAGGTTGATCTGTACAAAGTGCCGCATCACGGCTGCGGGAATATATTCAGCGACGAGACCCTGTCCATCCTCCGGCCGCTGTACAGCGTGGTCACCAACTGGGAACCGACATTGAGCCGCCGCTTTACCGACAACCGTGACCGCCTGCTCGCGGCCCGGGCAGGCGCAAAAGTGCTGTGTTCGGACCGCTGCGGTTATGTGTTCACCGTGAGTCCTGACGGGCAGCTCTCATATGATGAGATCGAAAAACTGCCGGATATCAGCCTTGAAGAGATCCCGCCGGAACAGATGGATGAGTTTGGCAAGCTCAGGTCAAACCACCTGGCGGAAGATGAAACGGTCTTCGCAGATGAGCTCGAATTGCCGGACAGCGTCATACGCGCGGTCTGTTTCGTCCGGGAAGGTATCAGGATCGGCGCGGCATGTTACAAACTCGATCAGGTGAGCGGCGAGTGCCTGATCTCTGACTTTTGGGTCTTCCCGCCTTTCAGGAGCGAAGGCGCGGGCCACTTCTGTTTTGAAGCGCTGGAAGCTTACTGCCGCGCGGCTGGGGCCGCGGCTTTCACGGTATACAGCGATAAGCCCGCTGTGATCCGTTTCTGGAAAGCCTTCGGCTTCACGGATGACAAAGCGGCGGACGGAGACCTGACGCGCTTAAGGCTTTCATAGCAGTATAAAAGACCCGGGCAAACACCCGGGTCCTTTTGTTTTTTATGATGGAAACGACGTGCCCGCGCCGCCTTTCAGCTTTCCCTGCCGAACAGCATTTCGTCAAGTATAAGCGCGGCG
>JAFZLE010000324.1 GCA_017551645.1 Clostridia bacterium
AAACGCCAGATGCACCGCCTTGTCGTAAAGGTCGCCCATGGCGCCGTCCGCCAAAGCTACGGCGGAAAGGCACAGGCACACAGCGATAATCAGACTAATGAGTTTTTTCATATCATTCCTCCTGTAGGGTTGTCCTACTTATGACGCATTCGTCTCCGCGTTTGTTCCGGGTCTCCATCTGCCCCGTAAATATTTAATGCTCAGCATTATACCCAGGCACACGTTGTGGGCTATCATGCAGCCCCATGCGGCAGTCAGGTCTCCTCCCAGGCGGGACACGAATATGTACGTGCCCAGTATCCTTATCCCCCACATGCCCGTCACGTTGAAAAGGAAGGAGTGGAAGGTATCGCCGATGCCGTTGAAAATGCCTTCTATTATTATGGCGATACCGTAGATGGGTTCGGAGATGGCGACCATTCTGAGCACCTTCGCGCCCAGAGAGATCACTTCCTCATCACGGTTGAACAGACCGATCAGCCCTTCCGCGCCCAAAAACAGTATCGTGCCGCTGACCGTCATCACTATAAACTCGATGATCAGCAGCAGGCGGGAGAGCGCCTTTAGTTTTTCCCGGTCGCCCTCCCCATACGCGTTGCCTATCAAAGTGCTGGCGGCGGTCTGCATGCCCCAGCCGGGGATGTAGAACGCGCTCTCGGCAGTGTTGGCGATGGTGTGGGCGGCGGTAGATACCTGGCTGATGGAGTTTATCATGCTTGAGAACACCACATAGCCGCTGCTGGTAGCCAGCCGCTGAAGGCAGCTGGGCAGCGCCACCCTGAAACAGGGGCCCAGTATGGCTTTATCCGGCCGGTAGCTGTGCCCTTTCGGCGATATGACGGGACTTTTGTACAGGCAGAGCGTCATCCATATGCCGCCCACGGTGAAAGCGACCGCGCTGGCGACTGCCGCGCCCGTAACGCCCAGGTCCGCTCCGGGACAGGTAAAGCTCAGTCCCGGCAGGGTGATCTCCCTGGTCTTATATATCAGCAGGAAATTGAGCACTACGTTTATCACGTTCACGCCTGTGTTGACCCGCATGGGTGTGCGCGTATCCCCCGAAGCCCTGAGCACGGTGCCGAACATGATCGAAGCGGAACGGAACACCATGGGCAGATACAGTATGAACAGGTATTCCCCCGCTTTTTGCTGTATCTCCTTATCCGCCTGCATCCATACAGGCACCCGGTGCGCCAGAGGCAGCACCACGGCGGTCATTACAAGTCCCAGACTCACCGCCACGGTGACCGCCTGGGCGGAGGCCTTGCGCGCCTGCTCATGCCTGCCCGCGCCCATGCTGCGGGCTATGTACGCCAGAAATCCTATACCCAGCGCCATCACAACGCTGCCCAGCATCCAGTTTACTGTCATGGTGCAGCCGATAGCCGCGGTCGCCTCGGTGCCTAGGCGGCCCACCATGGCGGTGTCCACATAGCTCACCAGGGTCGACAGCGTCTGTTCCAGTATGGTGGGCCAGGCCAGGTGCGCGATAAGCTTAAGATAGCGTTTCCTGTCTTGCGCCGGCACAGTTATTCCTCAGGTCTGTGCCCCAGGGAAAACGTAAGGTGTTTGTTGGCCTTGGCCGCGCGGTAGAACACTTCAAGAATGCGGCAGCCATAGGTGCCCAAAGCGTTGAGCATCTGGCAGGCGCAGGTCAGGCGGACTTCTCCCCTGGTCTCCCCAAGTATGTCGTTCAGTGCGTCCAGATTGCTGCCCATGTATGCGGGCGCGTCAAGCCCCCGCTTGATCTCCTCCCAGGTTTCTTTCCGGTCGGTCATTTTGCTTCCGTCGATAATATACATAATGCCCTCCTATTTAGCCGGAACGTACTTGGCGTCTTCGTTATACCAGCCGTCGTACAACAGGGTATATGATTCATAGTGGTCGAGCGTAAGGTAGATAAGCCCGTCGCTGGAAAACACTATGCGCTTGCCGTTTCTGAAACCGCCTTCATAGTCCACGTCGCATTCATAATACTTTCTGCCCTTGGCGGTAGGCAGCAGCTTCTCGTAATTGCCGAACCTGTCACCGCCTATGACCATACCCGGAGCGACCGCCCACAGGTTGCCCGCGCGGGAATCCCAGTCCAGGTCCATGGCGTCGTTTTTGGTTATATAGTTTTCCGGCAGCCGGCAGAAAGCGTACAGGTAAAGCGACACTTCCGGCCAGAGGTAATAGCTCTCGCCGATCTCGACCATTATCATTTCGGAAGAATCGCCCGCTGGGATCTCGGCTATGGCGACTCCGTCCTCGCAGATGACCTCCGGCTGGATCCAGTTGTAGGCGGAGATGCTCTCCCCCAGACAGCTCAGCGCCAGCAGCAGCGCCAGCGCGATAAACAATACTCTCTTCATCCGTTCCTCCTTTGTGTATCCGGCCCGGTCTCCTGCACGGCGGCAGCCAGTTCCAGTACCACAGCGTTGTGCACGAAGAAACCCTCTTCCGTGAGTTTCAATCTGCCGTTTTCCAAAACGACCAGCCCTTTGAGCCTGCCCGCGCAGTTTAGAAGTCCGTCCGCTGCCGGATCTCCGTACTCGCCGCGTATATGCCCGACATCTATGCCTTTTGCCAGCCGGGTGCCCAGCAGGATCTCTTCCTCCAGAGCCGCGCCCCTGCCCACCGTTTCCCGGTCAAGCCCGTCCTCGCCCGCCATATACCGGCTAAAACGCGGATTGTCAAAGCGCTCTCCCCGCATGAACGAGTGCGCGGAACAGCCCAGCCCCAGGTAGTCCCCCCTCTCCCAGTACACCAGGTTGTGGCGGGATTCGTACCCTTTCTGGGCGAAATTGGAGATCTCGTAGCGTTCGAAGTCGCGGCTTTCAAGCGTCCGTGCGGCCCGCCTGAGCTGCCGACGTTCCGCTTCCTCGTCCGGCAGGGACAATTCCCCGCTTCGGACCCGCTTATACAGCGCGGTGCCTTCCTCAAGTATCAGGCTGTAGCAGGATACGTGCCTGGCTCCCGCTTCCATCACGCCTGTCAGCGTTTCCGCGAGCTCGTCTTCGGTCTGGCCCGGCAGGCAGCACATCACGTCGCAGTTTATGTTTTCTATGCCCGCCTGACGCGCCATATCCACTGCCCGGAGCGCTTCCGGGAAAGTGTGTATCCTGCCCAGCAGCTTAAGCAGCCTGTCCTGCTTCGCCTGCACCCCTATGGATATCCTGTTGAACCCAAGACGCACCGCGGCGGGCAAAAGTTCCGCGGTCACGGTGCCCGGGTTCGCCTCAAGCGTGATCTCGGCGCCCTTTTCCGGCGGGAAAACATCTAGCAGCTCCCCGCACAGCCTGTTCAACTGCCCGGGAGTCAGTAAAGAAGGCGTGCCGCCGCCCAGATACATGCTGTAGCAGGAAAACGCACCGTACTCCCTTCGCCGCTTGCGCGCCTCACCCAGCACACGGTCTATGTATTCATCCGCCCGGTCAAGCCGGTCCGGATAGCTCTCAAAATCGCAGTAAGCGCACTTGCGCACGCAAAACGGTATATGTACGTAAAGGGAGGTCATGTATCCATTTTAAGTACGGCCATGAACGCCTCTGAAGGCACCTGCACGCTGCCCACCTGGCGCATGCGCTTTTTGCCTTCCTTCTGTTTTTCCAGCAGCTTCTTTTTGCGGGTGATGTCGCCGCCGTAGCATTTGGCCAGCACGTCTTTCCTGAGCGCCTTCACGGTCTCCCTGGCGATTATCTTGCCGCCGATAGCCGCCTGGATGGGGATCTCAAACAGCTGGCGCGGTATGGCGTCCTTCAGTTTCTCGGCTATGGAACGCCCGCGGGCGTACGCTCTGTCGCGGTGCACGATTATGCTCAGCGCGTCGCAGGCTTCGCCGTTTAACAGCATATCCAGCTTTACAAGGTCGCTTTCCACATAACCTTTCAGTTCGTAGTCGAAGCTGGCGTAGCCGCGGGTGCGGCTTTTGAGCGTATCGAAAAAGTCGTATATCACCTCGTTCAGGGGAAGGTCGTAAGTCAGGCTCACCCTGCCTCCGTCGATATACTTCATGTCCTTGAATATGCCCCTTTTTTCCTGGCACAGCTCCATTATGGCGCCGGTGAAGTCCGCGGGCGCTATGACCCGGGCGTCCACGAACGGCTCTTCCATGTGCTGTATCTCGTTTATGGGCGGCAGGTTGGTGGGGTTGTCTATGCTGACCATGGTGCCGTCGGTCTTTACCACGTGGTAAATGACGCTGGGCGCCGTGGTGACCAGGTCCAGGTCGAATTCCCTTTCCAGCCTCTGCTGGATGATCTCCATGTGCAGCAGGCCCAGAAAGCCGCAGCGGAAGCCGTAGCCCAGTGCCACGCTGGTCTCCGGCTCGAAGCTGAGCGACGCGTCGTTCAGCCTCAGGCGCTCCAGGGCGTCCTTAAGGCTCTCGTAATCCGCGCCGTCGGCGGGATATATGCCGCAGAACACCATGGGCTGCACGGGCTTGTAGCCGGGCAGCGGGCTGTCGGCGGGGTCATCCGCGCCAGTGATCGTATCGCCCACGCGTATATCTGCTATATCTTTTATGGAAGCGGCGATGTAGCCCACGTCTCCGGCATTCAGTTCGCCCGTGGGCAGATAGCCGCCCGGCAGGAACGCGCCGCACTCGGTCACGTCAAATTCCTTGCCGCAGGCCATCATGCGGATCCTGTCGCCCACCCTGACGCTGCCTTCCATCAGCCTTACGGAGCTTATCGCACCCCGGTAGTTGTCGTAATAGCTGTCGAATATTAGCGCCCTGAGCTGTTTGGTCCCGTCTGTTTTGGGCGGCGGGACCACTTCCACTACCTTTTCCAGCACTTCTTCTATGCCTATGCCCATTTTGGCGCTGATCAGGGGACAGTCGTGGGCGTCCAGGCCTATCTCGTCCTCTATCTCCTGCCTGACTACCTCGGGCTGGGCGCTGGGCAGGTCTATTTTATTGATGACGGGCAGGATCTCCAAGTCGTGGTCCAGCGCCAGGTACACGTTGGCCAGCGTCTGCGCCTCGATGCCCTGGGTGGCGTCCACCACCAGTATCGCGCCTTCGCACGCCGCCAGCGCGCGGCTGACCTCGTAGGTAAAATCCACGTGGCCGGGAGTATCGATAAGGTTGAGCTCGTACACCTGGCCGTCCCTGGCGGTATAAGGCATCCTTACCGCCTTGGACTTGATGGTTATGCCCCTTTCCCTCTCCAGCTCCATGCTGTCCAGCACCTGGCTGGTCATGTCCCGAGCGGCCATTACGCCGGTGATCTCCAGCAGCCTGTCCGCCAGTGTGCTCTTGCCGTGGTCGATATGGGCAATTATGCAGAAATTGCGGATATGTTTCAGCTCCGTCAAGCTTTTATCCTCCGTTTACAGGGCGTTATAGTGCATCAGCCGGACGATCTCTCCCGCCCGGTTGAACAGGACCGTATATATAGGCTCCACAAGGTTCTGGTTGTAATAGCTTTCTATGGCGATCGAGATCTCCACCGCGTCGGGCGTTATCTGTTTGATCGCGTAAAGACCGCCCACCTGCCGGCCCAGCCAGATCTCACAGTCGCTGCTCAGCCGGCAGGTGTATGTGGTCGGATCGTCGTTGTTGGCAAACACCACGCCGAATTCCCCGCCGTACTCCATGTCGCAGTAGTCTATCGTGACATATATGCCGTCGTTCTTCTGCTCCGCGGACAGCAAGAAAGCCTTGTATTCCGTGGAGATCTGCCGCGTCTCCAGGCTGAAAGCGGGCAGGAACCTGCTTAGCAGCTCGCTCTCACCCGCATTCCCGCCCCAGCGGGTCTCGGTTATCATGAGCATCCTGCCGCTGGTTATGAGCGCGCATACCATATCTACGTAGTATATGTCCCCGCTGCCCGTATCGCGTTTTGAGCGGTAGGAGTAGCTGACATAGGCGCAGTCCGCAAAGTGCCCCGCGGTTATGGAGCTCACCTGGCTTTTCTCCTGCACCGCGCCGTAGCGGCTCACGCCGCTGACGTGCCTTGCCAGCGCAGCCTGAGGCGTCTCATCGCTCTCCTCGACGCTGACCGTCAGCTCCGCCGAGGCTTTGTACGCGCTCAGCAGCAGGCCCGCAGGCTCAATGTAGCTTACCGCGTCCCAGCCGTCCAGGGTGCCCTGAGCGAACACGGCTTTGTACGCGGAATAGACCGAGCCGTCAAAAACTTCTTCATCTGCAAACACGGTCATGCACAGCAGTACAGCCAGTATCAGCGCGAGCTTTTTCATATCCGCCTCCTAATCCTTCGTGTAGCGGGCGATCAGATACGGTATGTAGGTATCTCCGTAGAACACACGCCCCGCCACATCCGCGTACATGGCGTATTCCTCACCCTGGAGGAAGCGCCCCTGGTTGGATTGGTTCTCCAGGGCGACCAGCTTGACGTTCTCCGCGTTGCCCACGTTCATGATGCTCAGCGTAGTCCCTTCGGAAGTGATGGTATCCACTATCTTGCCAATGCACAGGAACACGCGTCCGTGCCACTGCTCGTAGTACAGGCGAAGCTGGGCATAGTCCATCTGCCAAGCGTTGCGGGTGTATTCGCCCTTGGCCGGCAGGTAATCCACATAGAAGGAGATGGCCGAATCCCTCCTGTCAGCCATGGAGGCGTGGAAGGACACCAGGTTCTGCCCGTAGGCAGAGAATTTTGCCCTGAATGAGAACACGCCCGTCTGCTGGTTGATCTTCAGGCTGTCGGCGTCATAGTTCGTGTCCACCGTTATCCAGGCGCCCGGCTCGGTCTTGCCGGTGATGGTCATGTAATTCAGGCGGCTCACGAAGCTTACGCTGGTGGCTACCTCCAGCTCTATGTCCATCTCCTCCCGGTAAAACACCAGGTCACGGCGGGCTTCCTTGTGGTTGTCTGTGCGCACGATTATGGAGACGTTGTTGTCGCCTATGGGCTCTATGTTCAGCGTCAGGTCCAGCTTTCCGTCACGGGTGACCTTGCTGGACACATCCTCGCCGTTGATTATCACCTGGCTGCCGTATATCACGTCCATGCTGAGGCCCGTCTGGGAGGTTATGACCGTCAGGCGCTGGCTGGCGGGCTGGGTAATGGTCACGGGAGCCTCGGGCACCTCAACCTCCACCGAAAACACAGGGATGCGCGTCTTCTGCCCGGAAGCGGATATGTATACGGGCGAAAACGTGATGAGCGCGTTGTCGATCAGCGTGGGGTCCTTGTCGAACCAGATGTAGTCCGGCACTTCCACGCGGGCGATGCCGCCCACGAACATATAGCTCTGCCCCAGTTCCTCCAGGTACACGCAGTCCCCGTCCTCTCCGAAGAACGTGAGCGCGTGCGCCTTGTAGCCGCTGTCCAGCGTCAGCGTTTCCACTACCTGGTTTACGTACTTTTGGGTGATCTCTTTATTTTGCCTGCGGATCCTGATGGGTTCCTCTATAAGCTGGATGACCACCAGGGTTATTATAATGGCTGCCAGCACCAACCCCGCCCTTATAAAAACACTTTTAAGGGGCAGCCGGTCACGGTTTTCTACCTTGTCGGCATAACTCAGCGGCAGACCGCACTTGGGGCATCTGCGCATGGAAGCTTTGATCGTAGCGTCACATCTTGGACAGGTCAAGTCGTTTCCTCCTGTATAAGATTCCTATTATATTATACAGTATACGCGCCTGAAATACAAGCGCGCAGGCGCACCGCCCCGACTTTTTCCCACAATTAACAATTTGACTATTGACAGAATCAGCCTGCCGTAGTAAAATATCCTCTGTTCGTTGACGAGCACCTTTAGCTCAGTTGGTAGAGCACCTGACTCTTAATCAGGGTGTCCAGGGTTCGAGTCCCTGAAGGTGTACTGAAAAGCCCGAGACCTTTGAGGTTTCGGGTGTTTTTTATTCCCGTGATTCCGGGCTTTCGATGCCGATACAGTCCTGACTTCCCGGCGGGTTTTGGAAGACAAACTGGCGCCAATGAAATTAACAAAAACTATGGACTTTCGTCTGATACTGTGCTATAATACAGCAAGGTTAAAAGTTCGTGTGTGAAATTAACAGTTTTTATATAATTACGAAAGGCTGATGAATCATGACGGGCGTTCGCAGGAAAAGACGGTTCAGAAAAGAAGATCTGCCCCTCTATGTAATGGCATCCCCCACCGTACTGTGGCTGATCGTGTTCTGTTATCTGCCTATCTTCGGTCTCATTATGGCCTTCCAGAACCTGAACATAACCACCGGAATACTGGGCAGCGCCTACGTCGGTCTCCAGAATTTCCGCTTTTTGTTCTCGACCACCGATGCCTGGATAATCACGCGCAACACCGTTTGTTATAATGTCGTTTTCATAATCGTCAATATGATACTTGCCGTGCTCATGGCGCTGCTGCTGTCCGAGCTGCGCAGCCGCTTTGCCGCCAAGGGCCTGCAGACCATATACATGCTGCCCTACTTCCTGAGTTGGGCAGTGGTCGCCATCGTGGTCTCCGCGTTCCTTGACCGCGATTACGGCTTGGTAAACCGCATCATGATAAACCTTGGAAAGCAGGAAACCAAGGTGGATTATTACACCAAGCGTGAGCTTTGGCCGCCGCTGCTGGTGCTTATAAACGCATGGAAAGGCGTGGGTTATCAGACTGTACTGTACCTGGCGGTTATCAGCGGCATTTCCACCGATTATTACGAGGCCGCTGTACTGGACGGCGCCACCAAGCGCCAGCAGGCCTGGTACATCACCATCCCCCATCTGCGCATGGTCATCTCCATTTCCATCATAATGGCCATGGGCTCCATATTCCGAGGCGACTTCGGCCTGTTCTACGTAGTTACCAAGAATACAGGCCGCCTCTATCCTGTCACCGACGTTATAGACACTTACATATACCGTGCTCTGACACGCCTGTCCAACGTGGGCATGGCTACTGCTTCAGGCATGTACCAGTCTGTGGTGGGTCTGTTTATGGTGCTGGGCGTAAATGCCATCGTCAACCGTATCGACCCCGACAGCGCCATGTTCTGAGAAAGGAGGCGGTACCGTGTCAAAGAAATCTCCCCTTTCCAAGTTCAACCAGATACCCCGCGGCTGGGACGCCTTCTTCATGGTGATCCTTTTGCTCATCTCCCTGTTCATGCTGGTGCCGCTGGCGCTGGTAATCGTCGTGTCTTTTTCTTCCGAGAGTTCCATCGCATTAAAAGGCTACAGTCTTGTCCCGCTTGAATGGACATTGGAGGGCTATGAGTACCTTTGGAAGGTAGGCGATCAGGTGTTCGCCTCCTACAGGATCACGATAATCCACACCGCGCTGGGCACGGTAATGAGCCTGTTCGTGATGACCATGTACTCATACGTTATCGCCCAGAGGAACTTCGTCCACAGGAAATTCTTTACCTGGTTTTTGTTCTTCACCATGCTGTTTTCCGGCGGCCTGGTGCCCCACTATATAATGAACGTACGCTATCTGCACATCGATGACAGCCTTTGGATCTTCCTGCTGCCCAGCCTGGTGTCCGCGTACAACGTAATAATCCTGCGTACATTCATAACCTCCACTATACCGGATACGCTGTTCGAGGCCGCCCGCATAGACGGCGCCAACCATTTCCGCATCTACTTCAGCATCGTGCTGCCCCTGTTCAAGGCAGGCATCGCCACCATCGCGCTGTTCAACGTGGTGGGCCGTTGGAACGACTGGTTCACCGGTA